>NZ_JAPTFQ010000089.1:0-18049 GCF_030985535.1 Stenotrophomonas sp. Sm2128 | reverse complement strand
TTGCAGCGTCCCCCTCAATCGGACCCACCCCGGCATCCCACGGAAAGCCCGCTTTTGACGTGGCTCTGGCTCTGGCTTTGGCTTTGGCCGTTGCATTGAGCAGGTGCAGGGCTGCAAGCCCTGCCGAAACCCTCCCAACCATGACTGCAGTCACTTGTCCCCACGCCCCGCGCTGGCGAAAGTCGAGGAGTTGACGTGATCGGTCCGGCCCATTGCCAACCGCACGCAAGCGAGAGAGAGAAACGCTGTGCAACGACGTGAGTTCCTGGCTTTTTCCGGTCTGGGCCTGGCGGGCCTGCTGCTGCCGCATTCCCGTGCCATCGCCGCCGAGCAGCTGCTCGCCCCGGTCGATACCGCCCAGCGCAGGCGCCTCGCGGACGTGGCGCTGGCCGCCGCACGCACCGCCAAGGCCAGCTACTGCGATGTCCGCATCGGCCGCTATCTCAACCAGTCGGTCATCACCCGCGAACACCAGGTCGGCAATGTGACCAACCGCGAGTCGTCCGGCGTGGGCGTGCGCGTGATCGTCAACGGCGCCTGGGGCTTCGCCGCCACCCATCAGCAGACCGAGGCCGCCGTGCGCGCCGCAGTCGAGCAGGCGGCCGCGATCGCACGCGCCAACGCCAGCATCCAGACCCGGCCGGTGCAGCTGGCGCCGACGCCGTCGGTCGGCGAGGTGCGCTGGCAGACCCCGATCCGCAGGAACGCAATGGCGGTGCCGATCCAGGACAAGGTCGAACTGCTTCTGGCGCTCAACGCCGCCGCGCTGAATGCGGGTGCCGACTACATCAATTCCACCCTGTTCCTGGTCAACGAACAGAAGTACTTCGCCTCCAGCGACGGCTCGTTCATCGACCAGGACATCCACCGCATCTGGCTACCGTTCACCGCCACCGCCATCGACAAGGCCAGCGGCAGGTTCCGTACCCGCGCCGGCCTGTCCTCGCCGATGGGCATGGGCTACGAGTTCCTCGATGGCGATGCGAGTGGCAAGGTGCAGCTGCCCGGCGGCATCACCGCCTACCGCGATTCCTACGACCCGGTCGAGGACGCCATCGCGGCCGCCCGCCACGCGCGCGAGAAGCTGAAGGCGCCGTCGGTAAAGCCCGGCAAGTACGACCTGGTGCTGGACCCGTCCAACCTGTTCCTGACCATCCACGAGAACGTCGGCCACCCGCTGGAGCTGGACCGCGTGCTCGGCTACGAAGCCAACTACGCCGGCACCAGCTTCGCCACACTGGACAAGCGCGATGCCGGCTTCCGCTGGGGCAGCGACATCGTCACCTTCTTCGCCGACAAGACCCAGCCGGGCAGCCTCGGTGCGGTCGGCTACGACGACGAAGGCGTAAAGACCCAGCGCTGGGACCTGGTGCGCGACGGCATCCTGGTCGATTACCAGGCCACCCGCGATGAAGCCCATATCCTCGGCCGCGATGCATCGCATGGCTGCAGCTACGCCGATTCCTGGTCCAGCGTGCAGTTCCAGCGCATGGCCAATGTCTCGCTGGCGCCGGGCAAGCAGCCGCTCAGCGTCGAGGACATGATCAAGGACGTGGAGAACGGCATCTGGATCCACGGCCGCGGTTCGTATTCGATCGACCAGCAGCGCTACAACGCGCAGTTCGGCGGCCAGCTGTACTACCAGATCAAGGACGGAAAGATCGCCGGCATGGTCGAGGATGCGGCCTACCAGATCCGAACGCCGGAATTCTGGAATGCCTGCACCGCCATCTGCGATGAACGCGACTTCCGCCTGGGCGGTTCCTTCTTCGACGGCAAGGGCCAGCCCGGCCAGGTCTCGGCGGTCTCGCACGGTTCGTCCACCACCCGCTTCAACGGCATCAACATCATCAACACCGCGCGCAGTCTCGGCGCTTGAGCCACCCATCCTTCGACATGGAGAGCAGCCTTGCAAAGACGTGACTTCCTGGCCCTGACCGGGCTTACCGCGGGCGGGCTGATCGTGCCCTCCTTCTTCGGCAAGGTGATCGCCGCCGAACAGCTGCAGAGCTCGCTGGACCTGGGGCTGAAGAAGCGCCTGGCCGATGCGGCGCTGGCCGCCGCCCGCCAGGCCGGCGCCACCTACTGCGACGTGCGCATCGGCCGTTACCTGCGCCAGTTCGTGATCACCCGCGAGGACAAGGTGCAGAACGTGGTGAACACCGAGTCCACCGGCGTGGGCATCCGCGTGATCGTCAACGGTGCCTGGGGCTTTGCCGCCACCAATGCGCTGGGTACGGGCGATGTGGCCAAGGCCGCGCAGCAGGCGGCGGCGATCGCCAAGGCCAATTCCGGCGTGCAGACCGCGCCGGTGCAGCTGGCCAAGGCGCCGGGCGTCGGTGAGGTGAGTTGGCGCACGCCGATCCGCAAGAATGCGATGGAGGTGCCGATCAAGGACAAGGTCGGCCTGCTGCTGGACGTCAACGCCGCCGCAATGGGCGCCGGTGCCAGCTTCGTCAACTCGATGCTGTTCCTGGTCAACGAGCAGAAGTACTTTGCCTCCACCGACGGCTCCTACATCGACCAGGACGTGCACCGTATCTGGGCGCCGATGACGGTCACCGCCATCGACAAGTCCAGCGGCAAGTTCCGCACCCGTTCGGGCCTGTCCTCGCCGATGGGCCTGGGCTACGAGTACCTGGATGGCGCCGCCGCAGGCAAGGTGGTCGGCCCCAATGGCGTGGTCAACTACAGTTCTTCCTACGACATGAAGGAAGACGCCGTCGCCGCTGCCAGGCAGGCGCAGGAAAAGCTGAAGGCACCGTCGGTGAAGCCGGGCAAGTACGACCTGGTGCTCGACCCGTCGCATACCTGGCTGACCATCCACGAATCGATCGGTCACCCGCTGGAGCTGGACCGCGTGCTTGGCTACGAGGCCAACTACGCCGGCACCAGCTTCGCCACCCTGGACAAGCGCGAACAGCATTTCCAGTACGGCAGCGAACTGGTCAACATCTTCGCCGACAAGACCCAGCCGGGCAGCCTCGGCGCGGTGGCGTACGACGATGAAGGCGTGAAGTGCAAGCGCTGGGACCTGATCAGCAACGGCAAGCTGGTGGACTACCAGACCATCCGCGACCAGGCCCACATCCTCGGCAAGACCGAGTCCGACGGCTGCTGCTATGCCGACTCGTGGTCCAGCGTGCAGTTCCAGCGCATGGCCAACGTGTCGATGGCACCGGGCAAGAAGCCATTGAGCGTGCCGGACCTGATCAAGGACGTGGAGAACGGCATCTACATCATCGGTGATGGTTCGTTCTCGATCGACCAGCAGCGCTACAACGCGCAGTTCGGCGGCCAGCTGTTCTACGAGATCAAGAACGGCCAGATCACCCGCATGCTGGAAGACGTGGCCTACCAGATCCGCACGCCGGAGTTCTGGAACGCCTGCACCGCCGTGGCCGACGAGCGCGACTACCGCCTGGGCGGTTCGTTCTTCGACGGCAAGGGCCAGCCGGGCCAGGTCTCGGCGGTCTCGCACGGTTCGTCCACCGCGCGCTTCAACGGCATCAACGTCATCAACACCGCACGCAGCCTCGGCTGATCGGTCAGGAGCCCTTACACCATGAGTATCTTCACCGAAGCCCAGGCCAAGGCCATCCTCGACAAGGTCATCGCCCTGTCCAAGGCCGACGAATGCACCGCCGTGCTGGCCGGCGCGATCGACGGCAACATCCGTTTCGCACTGAACAATGTCTCCACCAGCGGCATCGTCGACAACACCGAACTGGCGGTCACCGTTGCCTTCGGCAAGCGCGTCGGCACGGCCTCGATCAACGAGTTCGACGATGCCGCGCTGGAACGCGTGGTGCGCCGTGCCGAAGACCTGGCCCGCCTGGCCCCGGAAAACCCGGAGTTCATGCCGGCCATCGGCAAGCAGAGCTACCGCGCCAGCCCCACCTTCAGCGAATCCACTGCCGCGATCGATCCGGCGTTCCGTGCCAAGGTTGCCGCAGATTCAATCGCGCCGTGCCGTGGCCATGGCCTGATCGCCGCCGGCTTCCTCGAAGACGGCCAGGGCTTCCAGGCCACCGCCAACAGCAACGGCAACTTCGCCTACCAGCGCACCACCAACTTCAATTACACCTGCACCGTGCGCACCGAGGATGGCCGTGGTTCGGGCTGGGTCGGCCGCAACCTGAAGGATGCGGCTGACTTCAAGGCGGACCAGGACATCCGCATCGCCATGCGCAAGGCCACCGAGTCGGCCGAAGCCAAAGCGCTGGAACCGGGCAAGTACACGGTGATCCTGGAGCCGGCTGCGGCGGCCGGCCTGATCAGCTTCATGATGAATTTCTTCAGCGCACGCTCGGCCGATGAGGGCCGCAGCTTCCTGTCCAAGAAGGGCGGCGGCAACAAGCTGGGCGAGCAGGTCTACGACCCGCGCGTGACCATGATCGCCGACCCGTGGCACCCGGACGCACCGGTGCTGCCCTGGGACAACGAGGGCCTGCCCCGCGAGCGCATGGCCATCATCGAGAACGGCAGGATCGCCAACCTGGACTACTCGCGCTTCTGGGCGCAGAAGCAGGGCAAGACCGCCAAGGCGTCGCCGGGCAACCTGCTGATGAGCGGTGGCGACAAGAGCACCGCCGAACTGGTTCGCGGCACCCAGAAGGGCATCCTGGTCACCCGCACCTGGTACATCCGCATGGTCGATCCGCAGACCGTGCTGCTGACCGGCCTGACCCGCGACGGCACCTTCTACATCGAGAACGGCCAGATCAAGCATCCGGTGAAGAACTTCCGCTTCAACGAATCGCCGGTGATCATGCTCAACAACATCGAAGAGCTGGGCAAGCCGGTGCGCGTGGCCGGTGATGAATCCAGCTACGTGATGATGATCCCGCCGATGAAGCTGCGCGATTTCACCTTCACTTCGCTGTCCGACGCGGTCTGATGGATCGCCGGGCCTGCCTGCGCTGGTTGGCCGCTGCCGCTTCGGCGGCGGCGCTGCCAGCCTGGGCACAGGCAGGCCCGCGCAGTTCGCGCTACGACTTCTGGTTCACCCGCCTGCAGTACGACTCCGGTGACTGGGATGTGGACGCGCGCATGCCGTCCAACCTGATCACCTCGCTGATCGACTACACCTCGCTGCGCGTGGACCCGCAGGAACACGTGGTGGCGCTGGCCGACCCACGCATGCTGGAAGCGCCGTTCTGCTACCTGGCCGGGCACACGCTGGTGGAGTTCAACGCCGCCGAGCGGCAGAACTTCGTGCGCTACGTGCGCAATGGCGGCTTCGTCTTCGTCGACGACTGCAACCACGATATCGACGGCCTGTTCGCTACCTCGTTCGAGGCGCAGATGGGTCGCCTGTTCGGGCCCAGGGCATTGCAGAAGCTGCCCAACAGCCACCCGCTGTACCGCAGTTTCTTCCACTTCCCGGATGGCCCGCCTGCCACCAGCTTCGAACTCAACGGCTGGGGCGACGACCTGGTGCACGACTACCTGAAGGGCATCGAGGTCGACGGCCGCCTGGGCCTGCTGTACAGCAACAAGGACTACGGCTGCGAGTGGGACTACGACTGGCGCAACAAGCGCTTCCTGGCCGAAGACAACACCCGCTTCGGCGTCAACATCGTGATGTACGCGTTGAACAACTGATAGGACCTGCACGCCCATGACCTCCCCCGACCTCGATTCCCTGCTGCCGCGCCTGGATGAGCTGCGCGCCGCGCTCGCACGCGCCGTGGTGGGCCAGAACGCCGTGGTCGAGCAGCTGCTGATCGGCCTGCTGGCCGGCGGCCACTGCCTGCTGGAAGGCGCACCCGGGCTCGGCAAGACCCTGCTGGTGCGCTCGCTCGGCCAGGCACTGGAGCTGCAGTTCCGGCGCGTGCAGTTCACCCCCGACCTGATGCCCAGCGACATCCTCGGCACTGAGCTGCTGGAGGAAGACCACGGCACCGGCCATCGCCACTTCCGCTTCCAGCAGGGCCCGATCTTCACCCACCTGCTGCTGGCCGACGAACTCAACCGCACCCCGCCCAAGACCCAGGCCGCACTGCTGGAAGCGATGCAGGAACGCACGGTCAGCTACGCTGGTACCACCTACGCGCTGCCCGCGCCGTTCTTCGTGCTGGCCACGCAGAACCCGATCGAGCAGGCCGGAACCTACCCGCTGCCGGAAGCGCAGCTGGACCGCTTCCTGCTTCACGTGCTGGTGGATTACCCCAGCGAAGACGAGGAACGGCAGATCCTGGAACAGACCACCGGCGGTGCCACCGACGCGGTGCCGAAGGTGATGGATGCCGACGCGGTGATCGCGCTGCAGGCCGCGGTGCGCCAGGTGCATGTCAGCCCGGATGTGCTGGCCTGGATCACCCGCCTGGTGCGCGCCAGCCGGCCCGGCGACGGTGCTCCGGCGGCGATCAACCAATGGGTGAAGTGGGGCGCCGGCCCGCGTGCCGGCCAATCGCTGGTGCTGGCAGCGAAGGCACGCGCACTGCTGCAGGGCCGTTTCGCCGCCACCCGCGAGGACGTGCAGGCGCTGGCCGCGCCGGTGATGCGCCATCGCCTGCTGCTGTCGTTCGCCGCCGAGGCCGAGCAGAAGCGTGCCGACGACGTGGTCGCCGCGCTGCTGCAGGCCGTGCCCTTCCCGGGTTGAGCCACGCGTGAACGCAGGTACGCCGTTGACCCTGCCGCCGGAACTGCGTGCGCGCCTGCGCCTGCTGCGGTTGCGGCCGCGCCTGGCCAGCGGTGCCAGTGGCATCGGCCAGCACGCCAGCCGCAGCCGCGGTGCCGGCCTCGAATTCGCCCAGTACCGTGCCTACGAACCGGGAGACGAACTCCGCCAGATCGACTGGAAGCTGTATGCACGCTCGGACCGCTTCTTCGTGCGCGAGTCCGAACGGGAAAGCCCGATCACGGTCTGGCTGCTGCTAGACGCCACCGCTTCGGCCAATCAGGCGGATCGCGCGGCACCGCAGCACTCGCGTCTGGACCATATGCGTGGCGTGGCCGCGTGCCTGGTTGAGCTGGCCTTGCAGCAGGGTGACCGTTTCGGCCTGCTGGCAATCAATGGCGATGGCCTGCAGCTGGTCCCCGCGGCGAACGGCGCACGCCAGCGTGATCGCGTGCATCTGCAACTGCATGCCCTGCAGGCGCGCGGCGCCTGGCCTGCGGCCGATCGCCTTCGGCCGCTGTGGGAGCGCGTGCGCCCGGGCGACCTGCTGCTGGCAATCGGCGATGGCTTCGACGATGCCGGCATCGTGCTGCTGGAACAACTGGCCAGCGCGCGCCGCGAAGTGGCACTGCTGCAGATCCTCACCGCCGACGAGCGCGACTTCCCGTTCGACGCCGGCCACCGCTTCCGCGATCCGGAGACCGGCGAGGAACTGCTGGGCGATGGCGCGGCGATCCGCGCTGACTACCTGCAGCGCTTCGCCGACGCACGCAGCGCATTGCATGCGCGCCTGCAGGCCAACGGGATTGCCAGTGCCACCGGCTGGCTCGACCAGCCGCTGGACCAGGCGCTGCAGGCGCTGTTTGGCCGTGGGGGCGATGCATGACCCTGCTGTTCCCGCTCGGCCTGGCCGCGCTCGCTGCAGGGTTGCTGCCGCTGCTGATCCACCTGGCCCGCCGCCATCCGTACACGCCACTGGATTTCGCCGCGCTGCGCTGGCTGCGCGCGCAGATACGGCCACGCCAGCGCATCCGCTTCGATGACTGGCCGTTGCTGCTGGTGCGCCTGCTGTTGCTGGCCGCACTGGCCCTGCTGCTGGCACGACCTGTGTTGACTGGCCCGACTGCGCCTCCCGCTGCATGGACCGTGGTAGCGCCGGGACTGGATGCTACGACCCTGCGTGGAACGGCCGAGGATGGCAACTGGCACTGGCTGGCACCCGGCTTTCCCGCCATTGATCAGGCACCCCCTGCATCAACCGCCTCCCTGCCCAGCCTGCTGCGCGAACTGGACGCGCAGCTGCCCGTCGGCACCGCATTGACCGTGCACGTTCCCGATCCCCTGCCCGGCCTAAATGGTGCCCGCCTGCAGCTGTCGCGCGACGTGCAGTGGCACACGCAGCCGATGCCGGTCACTGCGCAACCGAGTGCCGCGACGTCGCCGCGCCTGCGCGTGCACAGCGATGCTTCGGCCACTGCCCAGCGCTGGTTGAACGCACTGCAGCGCGCGTGGGGCGTGCAGGCACCGCTTGCTCCGCTGCCGGCGGATGCCCTGCCGGAGCGCGGTGAGATCGGCGTATGGAGCCGCAGCGATGCACTGCCGGCGAACTGGCAGGCGTGGCTGCGCGGCGGCGGTCGTGTCTTGACTGCCGGCAAGCCTGCTGCCAGCGCCAGCATCCTGCTGCGCGATGCCGAGGGCGCACCGCTGCTGTGGCAGCAACGCATCGGCCACGGCTATCTGCTGGCGCTGCCGGGTGGCTGGAATGCCGCCAGCAACCCTGCGCTGCGCGATCCGCGCCTGCCACGTGCCCTGCTGCTGGCGCTGCAGCCGCCTACGGCCCCGCGCCTGGGCGATGCACGTGACCAGGCACCGCAGCGGGCTGCATCGCCTGCTGCACCACCACCGCTGCGTGAGCCCACGCCTTGGCTGTTGCTGGCCGTCGTGCTGCTGTTCGCGCTGGAACGCTGGATGGCCAGCAGCGCCCGGCGCAGGGTGGGCGCATGAATGCCCTGCAACACGCCTGGCAACGCGCGCGCCGCCGCCGTGCGCTCATCACCCTGCTGCTGTGCCTGCCGTGGGCGCTGGCCGCAACGATACTGGCCCTGCGTCTGGCAGGCTTCGATATCGCCTGCGTCGTCGGCACGATCAGCCTGCTCGCGTGTGCGGCCTTCGCCACTGCACGTGCCCGCCAACTGGACCGGCAGTGGCTGCAGCGCCAGCTCGATGGCAGTGGTGCCAGCGAGGACAGTGCCGATCTGCTGTTCGCCGATGCCGCCACGCTCAATCCGCTGCAGCAGCGCCAGCGTGTGCATGTGCTGGCCATGCTGGAACGCGCGATGCCGGAGCTGCGTCCGCGCTGGCCGCGTGGGGCACTGGCGCTGTACTGGATCGCAGGCCTGGCCATTGTTGTGCTGGCATTCGGCTGGCCACGTTCCAGCCCCGGCTCCGTGCCTGTCCGCACGCCGACGCCTGGCAGCGCTGCTGCTGCGGGCCCGCTGCGGCTGCAGTCCACCCGCCTGCGCATCGACGCGCCGGCCTATACCGGCCAGGCCACGCTCACCCAGAATGCGCTGGATGCGAAGGTTGCCGCCGACAGCCGGCTGTCCTGGTCCCTGCGCTTCGACCGCGCCCCGGACAAGGCGTGGCTGCAGTTCCACGATGGTCGCCGCTTGCCACTGAGCGAGCGCGAAGGACAGTGGCAGGCGCAGGATGTGGCACGTATGCCGCTGCTGTACCGCGTGGTGAGCGAACCGGCGCTGGCAGAGACCCGCCTGCATCGGCTGGATGTGGTGGCCGACCGTGCACCCAGCGTGCGCGTACTGGAGCCCACGGCCAGCCTGGTGCTGGGCACGCCGGGGCAACGGCAGTGGGCACTGCGCTTCGAGGCCAGCGACGATTACGGTGTCGCGGCGCAGGCAACGCTGTCGATCACCACTACCCAGGGCAGCGGTGAGAACATCACCTTCGTGAAGCGCAGCGTCACGCTTGCCGGCAGCGGCGAAGCCACCGCGCGGCGTTTCGCCCACACCCTTGATCTGGCTGCGCTGGGCGCGCAGCCTGGCAACGATGTGATCGCCCAGCTGGAAGTACGCGACAATCATGCACCCACGCCGCAGACCGGGCGCAGCAGCAGCGTGATCCTGCGCCTGCCCAGCGCCGAAGTCGCGCTCGGTGCAGAGCTCGAGGGCCGCATCAAGAAGACCCTGCCTGCGTATTTCCGCAGCCAGCGGCAGATCATCATCGATGCCGAAGCGCTGATCCGGCAGCGACGCAGCCTGGCCGCCGAGGACTTCGTGAAGCGCAGCGATGCGATCGGTGTCGACCAGCGCATCCTGCGCCTGCGCTACGGCCAGTTCCTGGGCGAGGAAAGCGAAGGTGCGGCGAAGCCGCCGCCGACCAGCGACCTGCCCACCAGCGATGCGCCGACCGCAGACGGCCACGACGACGATCACGAACACGACCATGGCGCGCAGGCCGGCGCGCAAGACGACCATGGCCACGATCATGGCAGTACAGCCAACGCAGATATCCCGCCGGTGTTCGGCAGCGAGACCGACGTGCTTTCCGAATACGGGCACACCCATGACCACGCCGAGGCGACCACCCTGCTCGATCCGCAGACCCGCGCCACGTTGAAGGCCGCGCTGGACCAGATGTGGTCGGCCGAAGGCGAGCTGCGCCAGGGCCGCCCGGAGCAGGCGCTGCCATTTGCCTACAAGGCGCTGGGCTTCATCAAGCAGGTGCAGCAGGCCGAGCGCATCTACCTGGCCCGGGTCGGGCCGGAGCTGCCACCCATCGATGAAAGCCGCCGGCTGGGCGGTGATCGCGCCGGACTGGCCAGTCGTGAACTGCCGTTGGCCGCGCGAACCCCGCCGGACCCGGCCATCGTTGAAGCCTGGCAACGCCTCGGTGATGACAACGGCGCACCGGATCTCGATGCGCTGGCGGCCTGGCAGCAGCGCAACGCCGCCTACCTGCCCGATGCACTCGATCTGGCTGCGGCCATCGAGCAGCTGCGCATCGAGCCCGACTGCGGCGACTGTCGCCAGCGCCTGCGCGCACAGTTGTGGCGGGCGCTGCAGCGTCCGCTGCCACAGGCGATGCGGCGCAGTGCCGCCGATGCGATGGGCCAGCGCTACCTCGACGCGCTGGAGGCGCAGCCATGAACGCCTCCGCTGTGAACCTGTGGATTGCACCGGCACTCGCCCTGATCGTGGTCATCGCCAGCGTGCGCCAGCTGCGTGCGGACACTGCGCACCCTGGCCACCGGTGGGTCGTGATCGCACTGCAGATCATCGTCGCCACGCTGCTGTATTTCTGCCTGGCGCCCCCCACCCGCCAGCAACCCACAGGCGGGCTGGTCGTGCTTGGCGTCGATGCGGGCAAGGCCGGCGCACTCCCGGCCAGCGAAGGCCCGCTGTTGCTGTTGCCGGAAGCTGCCGATGTGCCCGGCGCACAGCGCGTTCCCGACCTGGCCACCGCGCTGCGCCAGCATCCGGCCGCCACGCTGACGCTGGTCGGTGCGGGCCTGGTCGCACGTGACCGCGACGCGTTGCTGCCGCCGGATGTGCGTTGGCAGGCTGCACCGGAGCCGCGCGGCTGGATCGCGCTGCAGCCGCCGGCCGATGTCGCACCCGGTGCCCGCTTCGACGTGCAGGCACAGGCGCGTGGCGCGGCCAAGGCGAAGGCCGAACTGCTCGACCCGGCCGACAGCGTGGTCGATCGCACGGAGGTTGCCGACGACGGCCGCGTGCAGCTGAGTGGTGTCGCCCGCGCCGAAGGCCGCAGCGTGTTCCAGCTGCGCCTGCTCGATGCCGACGGCCATGTGGTGGACAGCGTACCGGTGCCGCAGCAGACCCTGCCGTCCGCACCGCTGCGCCTGCTGGTGCGCGCCGGCGCGCCGGGTCCAGAGCTGAAGTACCTGCGGCGCTGGGCAGCCGATGCAGGCATCCGTGTGCAGGTGCGGGCGGATACCGGGGCCGGACTCAGCATCGGCGATGGCGCGGTGTCGATCGATGCAGCATCGCTCACGCGCAGCGATCTGTTGCTGCTGGACGAGCGCAGCCTGGCGGCATTGAGTGCGGGCCAGCTGGCCGCCGTGCGCCAGGCGCTGCGCGATGGACTGGGCGTGCTGGTGCGCAGTGCGGGCGCACCTTCGGCCAGCGCGCGGCAACGCCTTCGCGATCTGGGCCTGCCAGTGCAGGGTGATGGCAGCAGCCACCCCCTCGAACTTCCCGGCGATGGCGAAAGCGCGGTCCTCGCCGCACGCCGTGGCCCGCTCGCCGCTGGCACATTGCCGACCGGCTACGGCGAAGAGGCCGACCGCAGCTCGCACAGTGCCGCGCTGCCTTCGCTGGAAGCACTGGCGTTGCAGGCGCCGGGCAGCAACGCGCTGCTGCACGATCAGGGCGGCCAGGCCGTCGGCGGCTGGCGCGCGGTCGGCAAGGGCCGCATCGGCCAGCTGCCGCTGACCGACAGCTGGCGCTGGGTGCTGGCAGGCCGCGATGACCGCCACGGCGAACTGTGGAGCGACGTGGTTGCCACGCTGGCACGCGCGCAGGGCAGCGGTGATGCGCTGTGGTCACCACAGCCCATCAGCTGGGCAGGCGAACGGCAGGCGCTGTGCGGCGTGCAGGCGCCGCTGCAGGCCTTCAACCCGCGTGGCGACAGCGTGCCGCTGATCGCCGATGGTGCAACGTCGGCGCTGCGCTGCGCCGGCTGGTGGCCCCGTGAGGCAGGCTGGCAGCGCCTGCAGCATGGCGACAGTATCGTCTGGCGCTATGCATTCGACCCGAAGGACGCACCTGCACTGCATCGGCAGGCAATGCTCGATGCGACCACGCAGGCGTTGGCCTCCAGCACGTCGGCGAACGCGTCGGTGATGCAGCCCGTGCCGGGCTCGCGCTGGCCGTGGTGGCTGGCGTTCGTGTTTTGTGCATCGCTGCTGTGGTGGCTGGAACGGCGGCGCTGACCCGGGGTCGGATCCCTTTCGCCCGCGAAAGGGCTCTGCCCCCCTCCGTCAGGCGTCCTTCAACGCTTGCCCGCGCGCCGGTACACGCCATTGAAGCGCACGTTCATGCCACCGCATTCGCTGTTGTCGGCCACGATCAGCACCTCGCCCAGCGAATGCACGCGTACCTTGCAGGTATCCTCGACGAACTCGACGTCGGCACCGCGCGGTGCGGCGCGCGCTTCCACCTGGCCCATGTTCGGTCCGTAGGGACGCTGCTCCGGCGTGGGGTTGGCGGAGGGCCAGTAGGCGTCCCCCTCCACATGCAGTTGCCCACCCTGCACGGTGATGCGCAGGCCGTTGTCGCCGTCCTTCCAGTTGCCCGCCCAGTCCTGCAGCGACGGCACGGCCACCGGCAATGGCTGCAGCTTGCTGCGGTCCACCCAGCCGGCACTGCCACCCACCCTGTTCGGGAAGAACGCGCAGCGATAAGCGCCCAGGTCGCGCCCGGTCACCACCGTATCGCCGTTGACCACATAGCTGCGCTGTCGGCAGGCCGGTTCGCCCTTGGCCGGGCAGCCGTCCATGTCGCCAAGCAGGTACAGGCGCGGTGCATCGACCACCCGCGCCAGTGCGAACCGGCTCTGTTCGGACGGGAACGCGCCATTGCGGCAGGCGCCGTCATCGGCGATGCCGGAAGCGAAGGCGGAGGCCGGCAGCAACGCGGCCATCAGGCAGATCGAACGCAGGAACATGGCAGCACTATTGGTGGGGAAGCCGGCAGGATATACCGGCCTACTTCACCGGCGACGCATCACCCGCACCTTGCTCCTGGGAGAACCGCAGCGCACGCTGCTGCTGTTCGGCACTCAGCTCCGGCGGTGGCCGCGCCACCGCGGCCTGGATCTGCGAAGGCCCGCCGGTGAGTTTGTTGATCCCCTTGGCCGCCGCCATCACACCCTTGACCACGCCCATCATGATGTAGCCGCCGCCCATGCTCACCTGCTCCGGCGATGGCGGTTCGCTCCAGTCACGGCTGAAGCGGTTGTCGCCGAACTTCACCGGGTTCTTGAAGCGGTAGAGATCCAGCGGCTCGTCTTCCGGCTTGAGCGCACGCACTTCGCCGAGGGTGGTGACGTTGTCCTGCGGCAGAGCGGTGGAGATCGGTGCGGTGGTTGCCGCCGAAGCATCCACCGGGGGAACGGGCGTCGGATCGGGCACCGCCACCGGCGTGGCCTGCTGCGCCTGCGCGATGCCGGCCAGCAGCATGCCGGCCAGGAGGGCTCCCTGCGTTCCACGTCGTGCCACAGCCATCCACCTGTTGGTTGCGTCCAGCGCCCAAGGATACGGATGCCGGCTTCAGATTTCGTTGCTGCACTGGCAGCTGTTCAGCCAGGGGAGATGCGGCGACGCCACGGGACGCGGGCACTGAACGGTTCACGCCCTCCGTGTGCGGTGTCTCACATCGTGAGACGTGAGTGTGGTGCCATGTGACCCCTCGCAATCCGTCCCGGCTCCATCTTCCATGGCCTACGAACTCGCCAAGCGCACCGCCGATGCCGAGCAGAAGCTCGCCACGCGCGACGGCCTGCCCGCCCGCGACGGCGCCCTGCTCAGCGCGCGCCTGCAGCGCCGCTACCAGGACCGCATCACCGGCAGCTTTGCCATTCCCGGCCGCGAAGGCCGCTATGCGCCCATTCCCGATTCAGTTCCGCCTGCCCTGGCCGCCGCCCTGAAGGCGCGTGGCATCGAACTGCTCTACAGCCACCAGGCCGAAGCCTGGGAGGCCAGCCAGCGCGGCGAGCACGTGGCCATCGTCACCCCCACCGCCAGCGGCAAGTCGCTGTGCTACACCCTGCCGGTGGTCAGCGCGGCAATGCAGGACAAGGCCAAGGCGCTGTACCTGTTCCCGACCAAGGCACTGGCCCAGGACCAGGTGGCCGAGCTGCTGGAACTCAACCGCGCGGGCGATCTGGGCGTAAAGGCCTTCACCTTCGATGGCGACACGCCCGGCGATGCACGACAGGCCATCCGCCTGCATGGCGACATCGTGGTGTCCAACCCGGACATGCTGCACCAGGCCATCCTGCCGCATCACACCAAGTGGGCGCAGTTCTTCGAGAACCTGCGCTACATCGTCATCGACGAGGTACACACCTACCGTGGCGTGTTCGGCAGCCACGTCACCAACGTGCTGCGCCGGCTCAAGCGCATCTGCGCGTTCTACGGCGTGCAACCCCAGTTCATCCTGTGCTCGGCCACCATCGGCAACCCACAGGCGCATGCCGAGGCGCTGATCGAGGCCCCGGTGACTGCCATCACTGAATCCGGTGCGCCCAGCGGGCCGAAACAGGTGCTGCTGTGGAACCCGCCGGTGATCAATCCGGACCTGGGCCTGCGCGCCTCGGCACGCTCGCAGAGCAACCGCATCGCGCGCATCGCGATCAAGTCCGGGCTGAAGACCCTGGTGTTCGCGCAGACACGTTTGATGGTGGAAGTGCTGACCAAGTACCTGAAGGACATCTTCGACCACGATCCGCGCAAGCCGCCGCGCATCCGCGCCTACCGCGGTGGCTACCTGCCCACCGAGCGGCGCGAGACCGAGCGCGCGATGCGTGCCGGCAACATCGACGGCATCGTCAGCACGTCGGCGCTGGAACTGGGCGTGGATATCGGCAGTCTGGACGTGGTCATCCTCAACGGCTACCCCGGCAGCGTGGCGGCCACCTGGCAGCGCTTCGGCCGCGCCGGCCGCCGCCAGCAACCCGCACTGGGAGTGATGGTGGCCAGCTCGCAGCCGCTGGACCAGTATGTGGTTCGCCACCCGGACTTCTTCGCCGAGGCCTCGCCCGAGCACGCGCGCATCGCGCCGGACCAGCCGCTGATCCTGTTCGACCATATCCGCTGCGCGGCCTTCGAGCTGCCGTTCCGGGTCGGTGATGGCTTCGGCCCGATCGATCCGGAGGTGTTCCTGGAAGCGCTGGCAGAGACAGAAGTGATCCACCGCGAAGGCGAGCGCTGGGAATGGATCGCCGACAGCTATCCGGCCAACGCGGTCAGCCTGCGTGCGGTGGCCGACGGCAACTTCGTGGTGGTCGACCGCAGCGATGGCCGCCAGCAGATCATCGCCGAGGTCGATTATTCCGCCGCCGCGCTCACCCTGTACGAGGGCGCCATCCACATGGTGCAGTCCACCCCGTACCAGGTGGAGACGCTGGACTGGGACGGCCGCAAGGCCTACGTCACCCGCACGCATGTGGATTACTACACCGACAGCATCGACTTCACCAAGCTCAAGGTGCTGGACCGTTTCGATGGCGGCGTGGCCGGCCGTGGCGATTCGCATCATGGCGAAGTGCACGTGGTGCGCCGCGTGGCCGGCTACAAGAAGATCCGCTATTACACCCACGAGAACATCGGCTACGGGCCGGTGAACCTGCCCGACCAGGAACTGCACACCACTGCGGTGTGGTGGCAGCTGCCGCAGGCGCTGCTGCTGCGCGCGTTCGCCAGCAAGCAGGATGCGCTGGATGGCTTCCTCGGCGCCGCGTATGCACTGCACATCGTCGCCACCGTGGCGGTGATGGCCGATGCGCGCGACCTGCAGAAGTCGGTGGGCAACGGCGATGGTTCCTGGTTCGCGATCGCCGACCAGAGCGGCCGCGGCCAGCTGCGCGGCAGCGAGGGCGATCCCGGTGGGGTGGAGCTGCTGCAGGAGTTCGTGCCCACCGTGTACCTGTACGACAACTTCCCCGGCGGCGTCGGCCTCAGCGAACCGCTGTGGCAGCGCCAGGCCGAACTGGTGCAGCGCGCGCGCGAACTGGTGCAGCGCTGCGACTGCAGGGCCGGCTGCCCGGCCTGCGTGGGCCCGGTGCTGGCCGCGCAGGAAGACGATGAGACTTCGCCGCGCGCGCTGGCGCTGCGTGTGCTCGACCTGTTCGATGCCGACGCCTGCCAGCACGTGCCCGACGTGGTGGTGACCACGCGCGACCCGATGGAGCTGCTGGCACCGTGAGCCTGAGCCTGGACAAGCTGCGCCTGCTGCGCCGGCAGGCCGGCGACCCGAAGGCGAGCACACCGGCCGCGCCGGACCTGCCCCCTGCGCCACCGGCACCCGTGGCCGCGAACGATGCGCGGCAACCACCGGCCGAACGTTCGGTGTTCGCCTGGGTCGAACAGGAGATCCGCCACAAGCCCACCGGCGCTGCGGTCTCCACACCGGCACCCGCACCGCTGCGTCGGCCGGAAGTGGGCGGTCTGCATCGCCTGCTCGGCCTGCGTTCGCGCGGTGGAGCCGCGCCGGCACGCGCCAGCGCGCAGGATCGTCAGCTGCCCGGCGAGGAGATCGCGCCGGGCCTGTTCCTGATCGAATCGCTGCAGCCGCAACCAATCCCGACTGCCCCGCTGTCATTGGCCTTCGCCAAGCGCGAGGACCAGCACGTAGCTGCGCGCGACCTGCTGTTCTTTGATACCGAGACCACCGGCCTGGCCGGTGGCACCGGCACGCGTGCCTTCATGATCGGCGCGGCCGACTGGCACGTGTGCCCGCAACGTGGCGAAGGCCTGCGCATCCGCCAGCTGCTGATGTCCACCATGGCTGCGGAAGAAGCGATGCTGGCCACCTTCGCCAGTTGGCTGCAGCCCTCCACCGTGTTCTGCAGCTACAACGGCCGCAGCTACGATGCGCCGCTGCTGAAGGCGCGCTACCGGCTGGCGCGCCAACGCGATCCGATCACCGCGCTGGACCATGTGGACCTGCTCTACCCCACCCGTCGCCGCTATCGCGGCACCTGGGAGAACTGCAGGCTGTCCACCATCGAGCGCCAGCTGCTGCGCGTAGTGCGCGAGGACGACCTGCCCGGCTCGGAAGCGCCGGGCGCATGGCTGCGCTTCCTGCGCGGCGGCGACGCGGTGAACCTGCGCCGGGTGGCCGACCACAACCATCAGGATGTGGTGACGCTGGCCCTGCTGCTGCAACGATTGGTGCACGAGGAGCAGCGCGAGCGCGAGACGCTGGCGCTGGTCGGGCAATAGGCCTTGACGCGGCCTGACGGTGGCAGCGGCGACACTGCCGCCACCATCCACGCCTGGAGCCCGACGATGCGCCTCAATCCCCTGGTCCTGCTCGCCATCCTGCCCTTGGCCGCCTGCAGTCATGCCGGCAGCAGCACCTCCCATGATCCCGCGCCAGCGCCCGTGGCCGATGCCGCGCACGAATGCAAACCGGAGGCGCTGGACGCCTTCACCGGCAGGACCGCCGACGAAGCCACGATCAAGAAACTGGTGGCTGACAGCGGCGCGCGCAATGCACGGGTGGTCAAACCGGGCATGGCGGTGACCATGGACTTCCGCCAGGACCGCGTGACCGTGCAGGTGGATGCGCAGAACCGCATCGAGCGCGCCAGCTGCGGTTGATGTTCCCAGGGTAGTGCCGGCCGCTTGCCGGCACCCGCAACAGCCGGCTTCCTGCGGGA
>NZ_JAPTFQ010000088.1:0-18346 GCF_030985535.1 Stenotrophomonas sp. Sm2128 | reverse complement strand
GATCCGTTTCCCGGCGGGAAACGGATCCGACCCCGTACGTCGTGTGCGCGGAACGTCATCCACGCATGGCGTGGACCTACTGGCGGCGTACCGACTGCACGACCGACAGGCGGCGCAGGCGGCGCATCACTTCGGCCAGGTGGTTGCGGTCGCGTACCTGGATGTTGAACGCCAGCACGGCGGCGTTGAAGTCGCGGTCCAGGTAGTCCACGCGCTCGATGTTGGAATGGCTCTGGGCGATGGCAGCGGCCAGCTGCGCCAGCACGCCGGTGCCGTTCTCTACTTCCACCACCAGCGAAGTGTCGTAGTCGCCGGAGACGGTGGTGTCCCAGCCGATCGGCACCCAGCGCTCGGGCGACTTGCGCAGCTCGGCCAGGTTCGGGCAGTCCATGCGGTGCACCACGATGCCCTTGCCGGCGGTGTGGTAGCCCATGATCTCGTCGCCGGGAATCGGCTGGCAGCAGCCGGCGAACGTGACCACGCCGCGCTCGCTGCCGTTGATCAGGATCTTTTCCTGCGAATGGTGGCGCGAATGCGGGCCGCCACGCAGTTCGGCGTAGGCCATCAGCGCCTGCGCGGCCTGGGTCGGCATCCAGTTGCCCAGCGCCACCTCGGCCAGCAGCGCCTCCAGGCGCGGGAAACGGTGCTCGGTCAGGAACGCATCCAGGCGCCCCTTCGGCAGCCGTTCCAGCGACGAATCCATCGCCTCCAGCGCACGGTCGAGCATGCGGTGGCCCAGCTGCACGGCATCTTCGTGTTCCAGCTGCTTGAGCTGGTGGCGGATGGCAGTGCGCGCCTTGCTGGTAACCACGAATTCCAGCCACTGCGGTTTCGGCGTGGCCGAGCGTGCGGTGATGATCTCCACCGACTGCCCCGACACCAGCTTGGTGCGCAGTGGCACCAGTTTCTTGTCAACGCGCGAGGCCACCGCCATGTTGCCGACATCGGTATGCACGGCGTAGGCGAAATCGAGCGCGGTGGAATTGCGCGGCAGGGCCAGGATCTTGCCCTTCGGCGTGAACAGATAGACCTCGTCCGGGAACAGGTCGACCTTGACGTTGTCGAGGAACTCCAGCGAGGAGCCGGCAGCGCGCTGCGAGTCGATCAGCTCGACGATCCAGGCGTGGGCACGGCTCTGCGCGCTGTTGGGCGAATCGCCACCAAACTTGTAGGTCCAGTGCGCGGCCACGCCGCGCTCGGCGATCAGGTCCATTTCCTCGGTACGGATCTGCACTTCGATCGGCGAGCCGTACGGCCCGAACAGCACGGTGTGCAGCGACTGGTAGCCGTTGGCCTTGGGAATGGCGATGAAATCGCGGAAGCGGCCATCCAGCGGTTTGAAGGTGGCATGCACCGAACCCAGCGCGTGGTAACAGCTGGGCACGCTGCGCACGACCAGGCGGAAGCCGAACACGTCCATCACCTGGTCGAAGGATTTATTCTCGTCGCGCATCTTGTTGTAGATGCTCCACGGGGTCTTGATGCGGCTGATCAGCCGATGCTCGATCCCCTCCTTGGCCAGGCGCTGCGACAGCTGCACTTCCACCTGCGCCATCGCCTCGCGGCGCACCACCGGCTGGCTGCGGATGTGTTTTTCAATGATGGCGTGGCGCCACGGGTAGAGCGCCTTGAAGCCGAGGTTCTGCAGCTCGCTCTTGACCAGGCTCATGCCCAGGCGCTGGGCGATGGGCGCGTAGATCTCCAGCGTCTCGCGGGCGATGCGGCCGCGCGCTTCGCGGCTCTGCGCGCCCAGCGTGCGCATGTTGTGCAGGCGGTCGGCCAGCTTGATCATGATCACGCGCAGGTCGCGCGACATCGCCAGCAGCATCTTGCGGAAGCTCTCGGCGGCCGCTTCCTGGCGGTCGCGGAACTTCAGCTTGTCCAGCTTGGTGACGCCGTCGACCAGTTCGGCCACGGCTTCGCCGAACTCGGCAGCCAGCGCCTCGCGGGTGAGCGGGGTGTCTTCGATGGTGTCGTGCAGGATCGCGGCGATCAGCGCTTCCACGTCCAGGCCGAGCTCGGCCAGCACCTGGGCCACGGCCACCGGATGGGTGATATAGGGCTCGCCCGACTTGCGCGTCTGCCCAGCGTGCGCGGAGGCACCGACTTCCCAGGCACGGCGCAGCAGCGGCAGCTGTTCCGGCGGCAGGTAATGGGCGGCGCGTTCAAGCTGGAGGACGTAGTCGGGTACGGCGGCAGCGGGGGCTGCGGCGACCTTGGCAGTGGGGCCTGGGTTCATGCCCGAAGCCTATTCCAGCGCGACGTTTACGGCAAATCCTGAATGCGAAACAGCCCGCACGGGGCGGGCTGTTCGGCGATCCAGCAATGACGTTGATCGATGCGATCAATCGTCGTTCTTGGACATGTCTTCGTCGGCGACCACTTCGGCGGCAGCCCACTCCAGCGCTTCGCGCTCGGCGCGCTCACGCTCGGCCTTCTCGACTTCGTCGATCAGCGCGTTGTCGATCTTGCGGGCGGCGATTTCGCGCAGCGCCAGCACGGTCGGCTTGTCCTCGGTCTCGCTGTTGTCCAGCGTGGCCTGCACGCCGTTGGCGAGCTGGCGGGCACGCTTGGAAGCCATCATGACCAGTTCGAAACGGTTGTTAACGACTTCCAGGCAATCTTCTACGGTGATGCGGGCCATACGGGCTCCCGGCGACCGGTCGGCCGCTCAGTCGAATGAGGGAAAGGGGACGGAGTGTACTGGCAGGGGCTGGACAAAATCAAGCCAACCCCCACCCGATTCTTTTGGAATCAGTCAGTTGCACCCGGATCTGGGGTCAGCAGGGCCTGGATCAGGCCGGCGTGGCGGACCTTCTGGGCCTCCCGGCGCAGGCGGCTGGCGGTGAAGATGGCGCACAGCTCGTCCACGGCGGTGTCGAACACCTCGTTGACGATGACGTAGTCGAACTCGTTGAAGTGCAGCATTTCATCGCGTGCCGCGCCCAGGCGCTGGGCGATGACCGCCTCGCTGTCCTGGCCGCGCTTGCGCATGCGGTCCTGCAGGGCCTGCTTGGACGGCGGCAGGATGAACACGGTGACCGTGCCCGGCACCAGCTGGCGCACCTGCTGCGCACCCTGCCAGTCGATTTCCAGCAGCACGTCCTGGCCGGCGGCCAGCTGCGGCTCCACCGACTGCCGGGCGGTGCCCTTCCAGTCGCCGTGCACCCAGGCATGCTCGAAGAAGTCGCCGGCGGCGATCATTTCCTCGAACCTCTCCGCAGAGACGAAATGGTAGTGCTGGCCGTTCACTTCACCCGGGCGCATCGCGCGCGAGGTGAAGGAGATCGACAGGGCGATCTGCGGGTCACGCGCCAGGGTGGCATTGACGATGCTGCTCTTGCCGGCACCGGACGGGGCGGCAACGATGTACAGCGTGCCGCGCGCAACGGCGTCCGACGGCTTCGACGCGGCGCTCATGCGGGGGATCCAACGGGTTGATTTCGCAAAATTTTTCCTCGGTGTTCCAGATCCGGCGCGGAGGATCGCGCCAGGACGGCGGGGGCTGCGCGGAACATCCTGGAACCAGGCCCGGCAGACGCTTTCCCCGGGGGGCGGGCACGCAACTTTACCAGAGCGGCCCCGTCGCGCGCCCGTCTGGCGGGCGCCGGGCCTTGTGCCACATGGGCGTACGGGGGCCTGTGCTATAACCGGGCCGTACCCAACGACAGCCCGGAGGCCTGCGCCTCCCCGCCATCCCAGGAGAACGGCATGCCATCGATGAGCCGCCGCCAGTTCCTGAAAGTGACCGGGACAACCCTGGTCGGCTCCAGCCTGGCATTGATGGGCTTCGCGCCCGGCATCGCGCTCGCGGAGGTCAGGCAGTACAAGCTGACCCGCGCGACCGAGACCCGCAACACCTGTACCTACTGTTCGGTGGCCTGCGGCATCCTGATGTACAGCCTCGGCGATGGTGCCAAGAACGCCGAGCCGAGCATCTTCCATATCGAAGGCGACCCGGACCATCCGGTGAACCGCGGCACGCTGTGCCCGAAGGGCGCCGGCCTGGCCGACATCATCCACAGCAAGTCGCGCCTGCTCTACCCCGAGTACCGCGCGCCGGGCTCGAACGAGTGGAAGCGGCTGAGCTGGGACGATGCGCTGGACCGCATCGCGCGGCTGATGAAGGAAGACCGCGATGCCAACTTCGTGCAGAAGAACGAGGCCGGGCAGACGGTCAACCGCTGGCTGACCACCGGCATGCTGGCGGCCTCGGCCACCAGCAATGAAACCGCGGTGCTGACCCACAAGGTCGTGCGCTCCCTTGGCATGTTGGCATTCGACAACCAGGCACGTGTCTGACACGGCCCGACGGTGGCAGGTCTTGCCCCGACGCTAGGCCGTGGTGCGATGACGAATCACTGGGTCGACATCAAGAATGCCGACCTGATCCTGATCATGGGTGGCAATGCCGCCGAGGCGCACCCGTGCGGGTTCAAATGGGTGACCGAGGCCAAGGCACACAACAAGGCACGCCTGATCGTGGTCGATCCGCGATTCAACCGCTCGGCCGCGGTGGCCGACGTGTACGCGCCGATCCGCACCGGTACCGACATCGTGTTCCTGGGGGGCCTGATCAACTACCTGCTGACCGAGGACCGCATCCAGCACGAGTACGTGCTGAACTACACCGACATGTCGTTCCTGGTGAAGGACGAGTTCGCCTTCAAGGACGGCCTGTATTCGGGCTACAACGAAGAGAAGCGCAGCTACGACCGCTCCAGCTGGGACTACGCCTACGGTGATGATGGCTTCGTGCGCAGCGACCCGACGCTGAAGGACCCGCGCTGCGTCTACAACCTGCTCAAGCAGCACTATGCGCGCTACACGGTGGAGATGGTCGAACGCATCTGCGGCACGCCGGCCGACAGCATCCGCCAGATCTGGGACATGATCGCGTCCACCGCCGGCAAGGACAAGGCGATGACCATCCTGTACGCGCTGGGCTGGACGCAGCACTCGATCGGCGCGCAGAACGTACGTGCCGGCACCATGGTGCAGCTGCTGCTGGGCAACATCGGCGTGGCCGGTGGCGGCATGAACGCCTTGCGCGGGCATTCCAACATCCAGGGCCTGACCGACATCGGCCTGATGTCCGACCTGCTGCCCGGCTACCTGACCCTGCCGAAACAGGACGAGCAGGACTACGAGGCCTACATCGCCAAGCGCACGCAGAAGCCGCTGCGCGCCAACCAGATGTCGTTCTGGCAGAACTACCCGAAGTTCCACGTCAGCCTGATGAAATCGTGGTGGGGTGACGCCGCCACCGCCGACAACAACTGGTGTTTCGATTACCTGCCCAAGCTCGACAAGCCGTACGACATGCTGCAGGCGTACGAGCTGATGAACGAAGGCAAGATCCACGGCTACATCTGTCAGGGCTTCAATCCGCTGGCCTCGGCGCCGAACAAGGGCAAGCTGATCAGCGCGTTCTCCAAGCTGAAGTTCATGGTCAGCATGGACCCGCTGGAAACCGAGACCATCGCCTTCTGGCAGAACCACGGTGCGTTGAACGACGTCGACCCGAGCACGATCCAGACCGAAGTATTCCGCCTGCCGACCACCTCCTTCGCCGAGGAGAACGGCGCGGTGGTGAATTCCTCGCGCTGGCTGCAGTGGCACTGGAAGGGTGCCAACCCACCAGGAGAAGCACGCAGCGACATCGAGATCATGTCCGAGCTGTTCCATCGCATCAAAGCGATGTACGAGAAGGACGGCGGTGCGTGGTGGGAGCCGGTGCGCGACCTGGCCTGGAACTACGCCAACCCTGAGGTACCCACGCCCGAAGAACTGGCGATGGAATACAACGGCAAGGCGCTGGCCGACGTGTTCGATCCGAAGGACCCAACCAAGCTGGTGCGCAAGGCCGGCGAGCAGCTGGCCGCATTCGGCGACCTGCGCGACGACGGCAGCACCGCCTCCGGCTGCTGGATCTACATCGGTGCCTGGGGCCCGACCGGCAACATGATGGCGCGGCGTGACAACAGCGACCCCACCGGCATCGGCAACACGCTGGGCTGGGCCTGGGCGTGGCCGGCCAATCGTCGCGTGATGTACAACCGCGCCTCGTGCGACGTCGCCGGAAAGCCATTTGATCCGCGGCGCACGCTGCTGGCGTGGAACGGGAAAAACTGGGGCAGCGTGGACGTGCCCGACTTCAAGGCCGACGAAGATCCCGCCGGCGGAATGGGCCCGTTCATCATGAACCCGGAGGGCATCGCGCGCTTCTTCGCCAAGGCCGGCATGGCCGAAGGCCCGTTCCCGGAGCACTACGAACCGTTCGATACACCGCTGCGCAGCAACCCGCTCAGCCCCGGCCAGGCACTGACGCTGAACAACCCGGCCGCCCGCGTATTCGCCAGCGATCGCGCACAGATCGGTTCGCCGGACGAGTTCCCGCATGTGGCCACCACCTACCGCCTGACCGAGCATTTCCACTTCTGGACCAAGCACGGCAAGTTGAACGCCATCATCCAGCCCGAGCAGTTCGTCGAGATCGGCGCGGCGTTGGCCGACGAGCTGGGTATCAACAACGGCAGCCGCGTGCGGGTCAGTTCCAAGCGCGGCCACATCGAAGCGGTCGCCATGGTGACCAAGCGCATCAAGGCCCTGCAGATCGATGGCCGGACCGTGCACCAGGTGGGCGTGCCGATCCACTGGGGCTTCCTCGGTGCGGCCAAGCCCGGATACATCGCCAATACGCTGACCAACGCCATCGGTGACGGCAACTCGCAGACGCCCGAATCGAAGTGCATCCTGGTCAAGGTCGAGAAGGTGTAGGAGACACGCCATGTCACTGCAATCCCTGGACATCATCCGCCGCTCGGCCACCACCACGCCCTCGCCGGAGGCGCGTGGTGCGCACACCGGCCAGGTCGCCAAGCTGATCGATGTGAGCAAGTGCATCGGCTGCAAGGCCTGCCAGGTCGCCTGCATGGAGTGGAATGACCTGCGCGACGAAGTGGGCAGCTGCGTTGGCAGCTATGACAACCCGCCCGACCTGAGCGAACAGTCGTGGACGGTGATGAAGTTCCGCGAGTACGAGGACGAGAAGGGCAAGCTGGAGTGGCTGATCCGCAAGGAAGGCTGCATGCACTGCAGCGATCCGGGCTGCCTGAAGGCCTGCCCGTCGCCCGGTGCCATCATCCAGTACGCCAACGGCATCGTCGACTTCCAGGAAGAGAACTGCATCGGCTGCGGCTACTGCGTGACCGGTTGTCCGTTCGACGTGCCGCGCATCTCCAAGAAGGACCACAAGGCCTACAAGTGCACGCTGTGTTCGGACCGGGTGGCGGTGGGCCAGGAACCGGCCTGCGTGAAGACCTGCCCGACCGGCGCGATTACCTTCGGCAGCAAGCAGGCGATGACCGAGCATGCGGCCGGACGCGTGGAAGACCTGAAATCGCGCGGCTACGAGAATGCCGGCCTGTACGATCCGCAGGGCGTCGGCGGCACCCACGTGATGTACGTGCTGCAGCACGTGGACAAGCCGGAGCTGTATGCCGACCTGCCCAAGGATCCGCGCATCAGCCCGATGGTGGAGGTGTGGAAGGGCGTGGCCAAGCCGCTGGGCGTGCTGGCGATCGCCGCCACCGCCTTCGCCGGCTTCCTGCATTACATCGGCATCGGCCGCAACACGGTCAATGACGAGGAAGAAGAGGAAGCCGAGCACGAGGCGAAGAAGATCGAAGAGGAGCAGCGGCCATGAAGTACGCCCCGCACCCGCGCCAGATCATCCGCTACCGCGCACCGACCCGCATCAACCACTGGATCGTGGCGATCTGCTTCGTGCTGACCGCGCTGTCCGGGCTGGCGCTGTTCCACCCTGCCCTGTTCCCGTTGACCCAGCTGTTCGGTGGCGGCCCCTGGACGCGCATCCTGCATCCGTTCATCGGGCTGGCCATGGTGGTGGGCTTTGCGCTGCTGGCGTTCCGCATGTGGCGCGACAATCTGCCGACCGCCGACGATCGCGCATGGATGCGCGGCATGCGCGATGTACTGCGCAACGAGGATGAGAAGCTGCCGCCGGTGGGCCGTTTCAATGCCGGCCAGAAACTGCTGTTCTGGGCCATCATCGGCTGCCTGTCGGCGCTGCTGCTGACCGGCTTCGTGATCTGGCGGCAGTACTTCAGCCACTTCTTCCCGATCGGGGTGATCCGCTTCTCGGTGCTGGCCCATGCGCTGTTCGGCTGGGTGCTGGTGTGCGCGATCGTGGTGCACATCTATGCCGCGATCTGGATCAAGGGCTCGGTGCGGGCGATGACCCAGGGCAAGGTGACCTATGGGTGGGCGTACAAGCACCACCGGCAGTGGTTCAGGGACATCCTGCGCGGGCGGCGGGAAGAGGGGTAGCGGCAGGGCCTGCGGCCCTGCACCCGCAGAGGCAAGGTCAACGTCAAAAGCTGGCTATACGTGGGTTGGCGGGGCACTGTGGATTTGCGGGGACGCCGTGAACCCGTCCCTGGGGGCTTGGCCGCGGCATCCATGCCGCGGACACCCCGCAAACCCACAGTGCCCCGCCTTCGACAGTTTCCCGTTGCTGGTGGGTGTCGACCTTGGTCGACACGATGAACATGGCAACGACCGAAACCGGTTTTTGTAGAGTCGAGCCGTGCTCGACTGCTTTGCTCGACTGCGTTGTTTGAACCCGCTGGACGCGAGCGCCGACAACGGCGAGGATGGAGGCTGGTTCTTCTGGCTGGCCCTGCATGGCGCAACGCATCCTTGAACCCGGTGAGATCGAGACGCTCGCCTCGCGCGATGTGCCGCGCATCATCCTGCCCGATATCGAGTCACTGTTCGCCGAGCGCGCGACGCGCCTGCGCAGCCTGGCCGCGCACAGTGCCATCGGCGGTTACCTGCAGCTGCTGGCGGCGTTGGCCGATGCACAGCAGGCGATGCTGGATGAGCTGACACCGCAGCAGCGCGAGGCGCTGCAGTCGCAGGCGCGTGCGCAGCAGTCGAGTGCGGCGGCCGGTGCCGGCATGCCGTTGCGGCCGGCCAACACGCTTCAGCTGGATGGATGCTGGCGCGACTGGCTGCGCATGCTGTGCCAGCACTGTGCCGACGAAACGGGGCTGCCGCTGGAAACCCGACAGGAGCTGCAACGCGTCGCGGCTGCCGACGACGCCTGGCTGGATGCTCAGGCGCACGCGGTGCTGGAGCGCGATGACGCGCCGTCGGTGGATGCGGTCGCTGCGCTGCTGGTGATGAACGCACTGCAGGTTTACTGGGCGGTGCTCGCAGCCAGCTTCCGCCCTACCGACCTGAAGCCGCTGGCTGATGCGCCAGGGCTGTGCCCGCTGTGCGGCACGTTGCCGGTGACCAGCGTGGTGCAGGCACGCGCACCCTATGCGTCCTACCGTTACCTGTCGTGCTCGCTGTGCGCCTGCCAGTGGCACTACGTGCGCGTGCAGTGCAGCCAGTGTGGTGCCGCCGGCAAGGACATCGCCTATCGCGCCCTGGCCGATGTGGACGGCGACAGCGGCGAGGCGGTGCGCGAGAGCGCGGTGCGTGCCGAGACCTGCGACCACTGTCACAGCTACCGCAAGATCCTGTATCTGGAAAAGGACCCGTCACTGGAGCCGGTGGCCGATGACCTCGGCACGCTGGCGCTGGATCTGCTGCTGGCCGAGGAAGGCTATGCGCGTGCCAGCCAGAATCCTCTGCTGTGGCAATCCGACGGCGATTGAGGCGATGACAGCCATGCCCCCCGCCCCGGCATCGGCCGCCGCCCTGCCCTCGCTGGACCGGGTGCTGCGCCTGCCTGCACTGGCGCCACTGATCGAAGGCCACGGTCGAAGCCGCATCACCCAGCTGCTGCGTTCGCACCTGCAGGTGCTGCGTGAGCGTGTAAGCGCCAGCCAGTTGTCGACCGCGCAGCTGCAGGAAGCGGTCGACGGCCCGGCGCTGGTGGCAGCGGTCGAGGCCGAACTGGCAGCCGATGCACGGCTGGACCTGCAACCGATGTTCAACCTGACCGGCACCGTACTGCATACCAACCTGGGTCGCGCATTGCTGCCCGAGGCCGCGGTGCAGGCAGTCACCCGCGCGATGACCGCGCCGGTCGATCTGGAGTTCGACGTCATCCGTGGCCGTCGCGGCGACCGCGATGCGCGGGTACAGGCACTGATCTGCGAGCTGACCGGTGCCGAAGCCGCCACTGTGGTCAACAACAATGCGGCGGCGGTCCTGCTGCTGCTCAACAGCCTGGCCAACCGCCGTGACGTGGTGGTGTCGCGCGGCGAGCTGGTGGAGATCGGTGGCGCCTTCCGCATTCCCGACGTGATGCGCAGCGCCGGCGCGCGGCTGCTGGAAGTAGGTACCACCAACCGCACCCATCCGGCCGACTTCACCAACGCCATCGGCGCGCGCACAGCGCTGCTGATGGAGGTGCACGCCAGCAACTACGCGATCAGCGGATTCACTGCCAAGGTCGACACCGCGGCGATGGCCGCGATCGCGCACGAACATGGCCTGCCGCTGGTGGTGGACCTGGGCAGTGGCAGCCTGTGCGATCTGGCCACGTTCGGCCTGCCGCACGAACCCACCGTGCAGGAAACGCTGACGGCCGGCGCCGATCTGGTTTCGTTCAGCGGCGACAAGCTGCTGGGTGGCCCGCAGGCCGGCATCATCGCCGGTCGCGCGGACCTGATCGCGCGGATCAACCGCAACCCGCTGAAGCGGGCACTGCGCATGGACAAGATGGGCCTGGCCGCACTGGAGGCGGTGCTGGCCCTGTACCGCGAACCCGAGCTGCTGGCACAGCGGCTGCCGACACTGCGCACGCTCTCGCGCACGCAGGATGACATTGATGCGCAGGCCCAGCGCCTGCTGCAGCCGATGCGTGCCTCGCTGGCGGCGGACTACAGCCTCGAGCCTGCTTCGATGCACAGCCAGATCGGCAGCGGCGCCCAGCCACAGGCGCAGCTGGCCAGCGCCGGACTGCGCATTACCAGCGCGCGCCGTGGCGGACTGGATCGCCTGGCCAAGCGCCTGCGTCAGCTGCCGCGACCCGTGCTGGGCCGCATTGCCGATGACGCGCTGTGGCTGGACCTGCGCTGCCTGGAACCGGCCGACGAAGCCGACTTCCTCGCCCAGTGGAGCACGCTGCAGGCATGATCGTCGGCACCGCCGGGCATATCGACCATGGCAAGACCAGCCTGGTACGGGCACTGACCGGCATCGAAACCGATCGCCTGCAGGAAGAGCGTACGCGTGGTATTTCCATCGAGCTGGGCTATGCCTATGTTCCTGTGGAACGCAGGGACGGCACAGGTCCTGTCGCGACGCTGGGTTTCGTCGACGTGCCAGGCCACGAGCGCTTCGTGCACACGATGGTGGCCGGCGCCACGGGTATCGACGTCGCCCTGCTGGTCATCGCTGCCGACGACGGCGTGATGCCACAGACCCGCGAGCATCTGGCCATCTTGCAGCTGCTGGGCGTGAACCGGGGTGCGGTGGCGCTGACCAAGATCGACCGTGTGGATGCGGCGCGCCTGGCCCGGGTCGAGATCGAGGTCGCTGCCCTGCTGGCCGGCACGCCGCTGCAGGATTCCCCTGTGTTCACCTGCAACAGCACCGCACCCGACGATGCTGGCATCAACGCGCTGCGTACCCAGCTGCACGCGTGGGCGGCGGACGATGCCAGCACGCGCCAGGCCGAACTGCGCAGCGAGCTGTTCCGCATGCCGGTGGACCGCGTGTTCTCGCTGGCCGGTCATGGCACGCTGGTGACCGGTGCAGTGCACGGCGGCATCGCCTCGGTGGGTGAGCATCTGCAGCTGATGCCGGCCGCCACTGAAGTGCGCATACGCAGCATCCACTCGCAGAACCAGGCCAGTGACCACGCGATGGCCGGGCAGCGCTGCGCACTGAACCTGGCGGCCATCGCCCGTGACGACATCCACCGCGGTGACTGGATCGCCGACGCACGCGCACTGCTGGCCACCACCCGCGTTGATGTGCGGTTGCGGCTGTCCGCGTTGGCCGCACCGTTGCGCGACTGGGCACCGCTGCATATCCACTGGGGCACGATGCACCGGCAGGCCCATGTGGTGCTGCTGGAGGACCATGACCACGGTGATGGGCAGTTGGTGCAGCTGGTGTTCGATGCTCCGGTCTGTGCGATGTGTGGCGATCGCTTCATTGCCCGCGATTCAGCGGCCACCCACACGCTGGGCGGCGGCCTCGTGCTCGATCCGGACCCGCCACAGCGGCGCCGGCGCAGTCCTGCACGGCTCGCATGGCTGGGAGCACTGGAGCAACTGGCCGCGGGTGCGGGAATCGGCCCACTGTTGCAGCAGGCGCCCTTCGGCGTTGCCATGGCCGCGCTGCAGCGCTACTGCCGGCGCGCCGCCGACCGGATCGATCTTCCTGCAGACACGCGACGCATCGTCACCCGCGAAGACACGGTAGTCATCCTTGTGTCGCACTGGCAGGCATTGCGCGAGCAGGTGATCGCCTCACTGCGTGGATGGCATGAGCGACGCCCGGACGAACCCGGTGTCGACAGCGGCCGCCTGCAGCGCAGCACCCTGCCCGCGCTTGCAGCGAGCCTCTGGAATGCGCTGCTGCAGGACCTGCTGGACGACGGCAGCGTGCAACGCGTGGGTGCCTGGTGGCGCCTGCCCGGGCATGACCATGCGCCACCGGAACGCGAGCGTCTGCTGCTGGAACGCGTGCTGCCGCAACTGCACGCCGGTGGCTTCGATCCGCCGTGGGTGCGCACCCTTGCTGCCGAGATCGGCCTGGCCGAAGACGAAGTCCGCGCCGTCCTGCGCCGCGCCACCGCACGTGGCGAGCTGTTCCAGGTGGTGCCGGACCTGTTCTATGCACCCGCGTGCATTGCGGAACTCGCCGCGATCGTCGCGCAGCTGTCACAGGCCAGCGGCACGGTGGATGCGGCCACGTTCCGCGATGCCATCGGCCTGGGCCGCAAACGCAGCATCCAGATCTTGGAGTTCTTCAATCGCGTTGGCTACACTCGACGCGTCGGTGACCAGCATCGGCCTCGCGGCGACCTGCAGTGGAACGCAGCCCGCGACTGAGCCCACCGGTACCGCCGTACTTTCGGAAGGCATGCGCATCCGGGCATGCGGCTGGGCTTCAAACCCAGTAGGGGGCGTCGATCGTTCCCTGGTAGGTTCGACTCCTGCTGCCTTCCGCCATTCGCGTTCCCGCAGGAGATGTCGGCATGGCCACGCACGCGCAGTCCCCCGCCCCTTCAACGGCCGATGCCCCGCAACGACTGACCTCTCTCGCGCATGGCGGCGGCTGCGGCTGCAAGATCGCGCCGGGCGTGCTGAGCGAACTGCTGCGTGGCGTTCCAGCACTTCCGGCACCGGCTGAGCTGCTGGTGGGCCGTGACAACAGCGACGACGCCGCGGTGTATCGCCTCGATGACCGGCAGGCGATCGTCGCCACCACCGACTTCTTCATGCCGATCGTCGACGACCCGTTCGACTTCGGCCGCATCGCGGCCACCAACGCGCTGTCGGACCTGTATGCGATGGGCGCGCGCCCGCTGTTCGCACTTGCCATCGTCGGCATGCCGATCAACACGCTGCCGCAGGACACGATCCGCGGCATCCTGCAGGGTGGCGAACGCGCCTGCGCCGATGCGGGCATCGTGGTCGCTGGTGGCCACAGCATCGATTCGGTGGAACCCATCTACGGCCTGGCCGCGATCGGCGTGCTCGACCCGCAACGACTCAAGCGCAATGCCGATGCCCGCGCCGGCGACGTGCTGGTGCTGGGCAAGCCGTTGGGCGTGGGCGTGTATTCGTCGGCGCTGAAGAAGGAAGTGCTGGATGCCGACGGCTACCGGCAGATGATCGCGTCGACCACCCGCCTGAACACCGTGGGCGTGCCGCTGGCTGCGCTGGACGGCGTGCATGCCATGACCGACGTCACCGGCTTCGGCCTGCTCGGCCACCTGCTGGAAGTGTGCCGCGCCAGTGGTGTCGCTGCCGAGGTGGACAGTGCACAGGTGCCGCTGCTGCCGCAGGCGCTGGAGCTGCTGCAGCGTGGCTGCGTGACCGGCGCATCCAACCGCAACTGGGCCTCCTATGGCACCGAGGTGCGCTTCGCCGATGGGTTGCCGGCACACTGGCAGCCACTGCTGACCGACCCTCAGACCAGCGGCGGCCTGCTGGTGTCGTGCGCCCCGGAAGCGGTGGATGCAGTGCTGGCCTGCTTCCACGACGCGGGGTTCGGCCAGGCAGCCGTGGTCGGGCGTTTGAGCGAAGGAGCGCCGGGCGTCAGCGTGCGCTGATGCGCTGGAACGACAAGGGCGCCCGAAGGCGCCCCTGCTGTACCGCTGGATGCAACATCACTCGATGTTCTGCACCTGTTCGCGGATCTGGTCGATCAGCACCTTCAGCTCCACCGCGGCATTGGACGTACGGCTGTCCACCGACTTCGAGCCCAGCGTATTGGCTTCGCGGTTGAACTCCTGCAGCAGGAAGTCCAGGCGGCGACCGACCGGCTCGCGCTGCTTGAGCACGCGGCGGATCTCGACGATGTGGCTGCCGAGGCGGTCCAGTTCCTCATCCACGTCCAGCTTCTGCAGCCACAGCACCAGTTCCTGCTCGGCGCGGCCGGGGTCGACCGGGTGCGGCAGGTCGGCCAGGCGTGCGGCCAGCTTGGCGCGCTGGCCGTCGCGAATGGCCGGAATCAGCGTGCGCACTTCGGTGGCGATGCGTTCGATGCCGTCCACACGCTCGCTGATGGCCGCAGCCAACTTGCCGCCTTCGCGCTCACGGGCCTCGACGAAGCCATCCAGCACCTGGTCCAGCAGCGCCAGCGCCTCGACCTGCAGGGCGGCGGCGTCGGTGGCCTCGCCACGGGTCACGCCCGGCAGCTGCAGCAGGTCGGTGAAACTGACCTGCAGATTGGGGAAATCGGAGGTCAGGCGGTGCGCCAGGCGGCCCAGCTGGCCCAGCAGGGCCTCGTCCACCTGCAGGTTGGCGGCGGCTTCCGGCGCGCGCAGGCGCATCACCAGATCCAGCTTGCCGCGGCTCAGGCGCGCAGCGATGCGCTCGCGCAGCTGCGGTTCGAGCGCCCGCAGTTCCTCGGGCAGGCGGGTGCCGACCTCCAGGAAGCGGTGGTTGACCGAGCGCAGCTCACAGCCCAGCGTGCCCCACGGGGTGACCCGCTCGCCGCCGGCATAGGCGGTCATGCTTCGAATCATGGATTGTGTCCGGTGCGTGCAAAGGGGGAATGGTACCCTAGCGCCCTCACCAGAGCCCCCTTGCCCGCCCCGTGAAGGCCGCGGGCGTGGCGGCGTACTCCCTTGCCATTACGGAACCCGCACCATGTCCGATTCCCGCCCCAGCGGCCGCCAGCCCGACCAGCTCCGCCCGGTCGTCATCCAACGCGGCTTCACCCGCCACGCCGAAGGTTCGGTGCTGGTGTGCTTCGGTGAAACCCGTGTGCTGTGCACCGCCAGCGTCGAGAACCGCGTGCCGGGCTTCCTGCGCGGCAAGGGCGAAGGCTGGGTCACCGCCGAATACGGCATGCTGCCGCGCGCCACCCACACCCGCAGTGACCGTGAAGCGGCCCGTGGCAAGCAGGGTGGCCGCACCCTGGAGATCCAGCGACTGATCGGCCGCAGCCTGCGCGCCTGCGTGGATCGCAACGCGCTGGGCGAGCGCACCATCACCCTCGACTGCGACGTGCTGCAGGCCGACGGTGGCACCCGCACGGCCGCCATCACCGGCGCCTACGTGGCGCTGGTCGATGCGGTGAACGTGCTGATGAAGCGTGGCGACATCAAGCGCAACCCGATCCTGGGCGCAGTGGCCGCCGTATCGGTAGGCGTGTACCGCGGCACCCCGGTGCTGGACCTGGACTACGCCGAAGACAGCGACTGCGACACCGACATGAACGTGGTGATGAACGATGGCGGCGGCTTCATCGAGCTGCAGGGCACCGCCGAAGGCCACGCCTTCCGTCGCGATGAACTGGATGCGCTGCTGGGCCTGGCCGAAAAGGGCGTGGGCGAACTGCTGGCCGCACAGCAGGCGGCGCTGTCGGCATGAACCGCCGCATCGCCCTGACCACCCTGGTGGTGGCCGACTATGACGAAGCCATTGCCTGGTACACCGGCAAGCTCGGCTTCGCATTGCTCGAAGACATCGACCAGGGGCACAAGCGCTGGGTGGTGGTCGGCCCGACCGACGGCAGCGCCGCCGCCCTGCTGCTGGCCCGCGCCAGCGACGAGGAACAGCGCAGCCGCATCGGCAACCAGACCGGCGGCCGCGTCGGCTTCTTCCTCAACACCGACGACTTCCGCCGCGACCACGCGGCGATGGTCGCCGCCGGCGTCGAGTTCCTGGAAGCGCCGCGCGAAGAACCCTATGCAACGGTTGCGGTGTTCCGCGATCTGTATGGCAACACCTGGGACCTGCTGGAGCCCCGTCAATGAAGAAACTGGTACTGGCCAGCCACAACGCCGGCAAGCTGGTGGAGATGCAGGAGATCCTTGCCGATCTGCCGCTGCAGATCACCTCGGCCGCCGAACTGGGGCTGGGCGATGTGGAAGAGACCGGCCTGACCTTCGTCGAGAACGCGCTGCTGAAGGCGCGCGCGGCCTGCGAAGCGACCGGCCTGCCGGCGCTGGCCGATGATTCGGGCCTGATCGTCGATGCCCTCGGCGGTGCGCCGGGCCTGTACAGCGCACGCTATGCCGGCCACCCGACCAATGCTGCGGCCAACAATGCCAAGCTGCTGGACGCGATGGCCGACATTCCCGATGGCCAGCGCAGCGCCCGCTTCTATGCGGTGATCGTGCTGCTGCGCCACGCCACCGACCCGCAGCCGCTGATCTGCGAAGGCCGCTGGGAAGGGCAGATCATCCGCGAACTGCGTGGCACCAATGGTTTCGGCTACAACCCGGTATTCCTGGACACCACCCACGGCCTGACCGCCGCGGAAATGGAGCCGGCACTGAAGAACGCCATCAGCCACCGCGCCATTGCCCTGCAGCAGCTCAAGCAGCAGCTGGCGACGCTGTACTGACGCCACCCGATCGACCCAGGGAAGCCGGCCAGCGGCCGGCACTACCGAAGAAGCCCATGCCGCACGCCCACGACCACTGCAACCACCTGCCCGGCGAAGCCTGCTCCGCCGACCACGACAACCCGCCGCGGCTGGTGCCGCCACCGCTGTCGTTGTACGTGCACCTGCCGTGGTGCGTGCGCAAATGCCCGTACTGCGATTTCAATTCGCACCAGGCCAAGGGCGAGCTGCCGTTCGACGCTTATATCGATGCGCTGCTGCGCGACCTCGACCAGGACCTGCCGCTGGTCTGGGGCCGGGTGGTACACAGCGTGTTCTTCGGTGGCGGCACGCCCAGCCTGTTCCCGCCAGAGGCGATCGACCGCTTCCTGCAGCAGGCCAGCGCGCGCCTGCGCTTTGCCCCCAACGCCGAAATCACCCTGGAAACCAACCCGGGCACCGCCGAGCATGGCCGCTTCGACCGCTATCGCGCGGCCGGCGTGAACCGCCTCAGCTTCGGCATCCAGAGCTTCGACGACGCCATGCTCAAGCGCCTGGGCCGCATCCACGACAGTGGCGAAGCCGAGCGCGCGGTGAAGATGGCGCAGGACGCGGGCTACGACAACTTCAACATCGACCTGATGTACGCGCTGCCGGAACAGACCCTGGCCGGTGCCGAGGCCGACCTGGAACGCGCGTTCGCGCTGCAGCCGGCACACATCTCCCACTACCAGCTGACCCTGGAACCGAACACGGTGTTCTTCGCGCGGCCGCCGCAGGGCATTCCCGATGAAGACAACGCCTGGGACATGCAGGAACACTGCCAGGCATTGCTGGCACAGGCCGGTTTCGGCCAGTACGAGGTCAGCGCCTACGCGCGCCCCGGCCGGCAGAGCGCGCACAATCTGAACTACTGGCGCTTCGGCGACTACCTGGGCATCGGTGCCGGCGCGCACGGCAAGATCAGCTCGGGCGCCGAGGAACACGTGCTGCGCCGCTGGAAGCTGAAGCACCCGCAGGCCTACCTGGACAGCGCCGGCACTCCGGCCTCGTTCGGTGGCGACGATGTGATCGCGCCGGAGCGCCTGCCGTTCGAATACATGCTCAACCTGCTGCGCCTGCACGAAGGTTTCGGCCTGCGCGATTTCGAGTCGCGCACGGGGCTGCCGCGCAGCGTGCTGGACGCACCGCTGGCCGAGGCCGTGCAGCGCGGCTGGCTGGAAGTCACGGATGGGCATGTGCAGCCGACCGAGCTGGGCCGCCGCTTCACCAACGACGTGGTAAGCCTGTTCCTGGAAGATTGATCCTCGCGTGACAGAGGGTTGTGCCGGCCGCTGGCCGGCAC
>NZ_JAPTFQ010000087.1:0-18512 GCF_030985535.1 Stenotrophomonas sp. Sm2128 | reverse complement strand
GAGCTGTGGTTGAGGAAATCGCGCACGTGGATTGCCTGCCATGCTGCAGGCAGGTCCGGCACATAGCGGCTGGCCGGCACCCCTGCGATCAGCCGAGGATGCCCGGCAGATCCAGCCCCTTTTCCTTCGCGCATTCAATCGCGATCTCATAGCCCGCGTCGGCATGGCGCATCACGCCGGTGGCCGGGTCGTTCCACAGCACGCGGCCAATCCGCTTGGCCGCTGCCTCGGTGCCGTCGCAGACGATCACCATGCCGGCGTGCTGCGAGAAGCCCATGCCGACGCCACCACCGTGATGCAGCGACACCCAGGTCGCGCCGCTGGCGGTGTTGAGCAGGGCGTTCAGCAGCGGCCAGTCGGACACCGCGTCGGAGCCGTCGGCCATCGCTTCGGTTTCGCGGTTCGGCGAGGCGACGCTGCCACTGTCCAGATGGTCGCGACCGATCACCACCGGCGCCTTCAGTTCGCCGTTGGCGACCATCTCGTTGAACGCCAGGCCAAGTCGATCACGATCACCCAGGCCGACCCAGCAGATGCGCGCCGGCAGGCCCTGGAACTTGATCTTCTCGGCGGCCATGTCCAGCCAGCGGTGCAGGTGCGGGTTGTCCGGAATCAGTTCCTTCACCTTGGCATCGGTCTTGGCGATGTCTTCCGGGTCGCCACTCAGTGCCGCCCAACGGAACGGGCCGATGCCACGGCAGAACAGCGGGCGGATGTAGGCCGGCACGAAACCCGGGAAATCGAAGGCATTGGCCACACCTTCTTCCAGCGCCATCTGCCGCAGGTTGTTGCCGTAGTCCACGGTCGGCACGCCCAGCGCGTGGAAGCCGAGCATGGCGCGGATGTGGTTGGCCATCGATGCACGCGCAGCCTTTTCCACGTCCTTCGGTGCACTCACACGCTTCTCGTCCCACTGTTCGACCGTCCAGCCCTGCGGCAGGTAGCCGTTCACCGGGTCGTGCGCCGAGGTCTGGTCGGTCAGCAGGTCCGGCTTCACGCCGCGCTTGAGCAGTTCAGCCAGTACATCGGCGACGTTGCCGAGCAGGCCCACCGACTTCGGCGTACCGGCCTTGCACGACTCGTCGATCAGGCGCAGCGCTTCGTCCAGGTTGTCGGTCCAAGTGTCGAGGTAGCCGGTGCGCAGGCGCATGTCGATGCTGCTCTTGCGGCATTCGACGGCCAGGCAGGAGGCGCCGGCCATCACGGCAGCCAGCGGCTGCGCGCCACCCATGCCGCCCAGGCCACCGGTGAACAGCCACTTGCCGGTCAGGTCGCCACCGAAATGCTGGCGCCCCATTTCCACGAAGGTCTCGTAGGTGCCCTGTACGATGCCCTGCGCGCCGATGTAGATCCAGCTGCCGGCGGTCATCTGGCCGTACATGGCCAGGCCCTTCCTATCCAGCTCGTTGAAGTGGTCCCAGTTGGCCCAGCGCGGCACCAGGTTGGAATTGGCGATCAGCACGCGCGGTGCATCGGCGTGGGTGCGGAACACGCCCACTGGCTTGCCGGACTGCACCAGCAGGGTCTGGTCATCGTCCAGACGCTTGAGCGTTTCGACGATGGCGTCGAAGCTCTCCCAGTCGCGTGCGGCGCGGCCGATGCCGCCATACACCACCAGTTCCTGCGGGCGCTCGGCCACGTCCGGGTGCAGGTTGTTCATCAGCATGCGCAGCGGTGCTTCGGTCAGCCAGCTCTTGGCGTTCAGCGTGGTGCCGGTCGGCGCGGCGATGGTGCGGGACGGGTCGTTGCGGGTCATGCGGCGCTCCGGTTCGTAGCGAATTCAAGGCAGGCGTTGAGCACCTGCGCCAGGGTGTGGCGCAGTGGTGCGGCGTGGTCGGGGTCGAGCGGGGTGGGCCAGCTGTGTTCGTCCACCTGGTCCGGCAGGGGTTCGTGCATGTAGCCGCGGCAGGCCAGTTCCATCTGCAGGCTGTGCACGCCGCCGGCGATGTTGCTGTAGTGGCGGGTGATCCAGCCGCCCTTGAAGCGGCCGTTGCGCACCTGGCTCATGCCACTGATCTTCAGCAGGTTTTCCACCACGTCGCTCAGGGCGTTGTCGCAGGAGGTGTCCGGTGCGCCGGACGGACCGGCAGTCCCCAGGTTGAACTGCGGCAGTTCGCCCTCGAACAGGTGCGGGATATGCGAGCGGATCGAGTGTGCGTCGTACACCACCACGGTGCCGTGGCGTGCACGCAGGCGCGTGATCTGCGAAGCCAGCACATCGTGGTAAGGCAGGAAATACGTGTCGCGACGACGGGCGATTTCCGCGTCATCGGGTTCGCGCCCGGCGTGGTACAGCGGCTGGTTGTCGAAGGTGGTCAGCGGACACAGGCCGGTGGTGTTCTGGCCCGGGTACAGCGACATGCCGCTGGGATCGCGGTTGAGGTCGATCACCGAACGCGAGATCGCCGAGCGCACCGTGGTCGCGCCCATGCCGCGCACGAAGTCGTACAGCTCGTGCACCCACCAGTCGGCATCGCGGCGGGCCAGCCACGGCGAGTGGTAGTCGCCGATCAGGTCGTGCGGCAGCTCGCTGCCGGTATGCGGGAAGCTGACGATCAACGGGGCGTCGCCCTCGTGCACCGTCAGCCATTCGGGATGGGTCGTCATGCCTGCGGTTCCACAGTCGGCAGCAGATCGCCCAGGCCCTGCGCCAGCGCGCCGCTGCGCACAAGATTCGTGGCGGTCACCATGTCCGGATGGAAATAGCGGTCTTCTTCCAGCGTCGGCACCTGCGCACGCAGGGTGGCGCGCACGCTTTCCAGCGCGGCGCTGGAGCGCAGCGGCGCGTGGAAGTCGCATCCCTGCGCAGCGGCCAGCAGCTCGATGCCGATCACGTTGGCCGCGTTCTCGGCCATCTGCATCAGCCGGCGTGCGCCATGCGCGGCCATCGACACATGGTCTTCCTGGTTGGCCGAGGTCGGAATCGAATCAACACTGGCCGGGTAGGCGCGCTGCTTGTTTTCCGAGACCAGTGCAGCGGCGGTCACCTGCGGAATCATGAAGCCGGAATTCAGGCCCGGGCGCGGGGTCAGGAACGCCGGCAGGCCGGACAGGGCCGGGTCCACCAGCATCGCCAGGCGGCGCTCGCTGATCGAACCGATCTCGCACACCGCCATCGCCAGCATGTCGGCGGCGAAGGCCACTGGCTCGGCGTGGAAGTTGCCACCGGACAGCGCTTCGCCGGTGTCGGTGAACACCAGCGGATTGTCGGACACGCCGTTGGCTTCGATTTCCAGCGTGGTCGCGGCCTGGCGCAGGATGTCCAGCGCCGCGCCCATCACCTGCGGCTGGCAGCGCAGGCAGTACGGATCCTGCACGCGCACGTCGTTGTGGCGATGCGACTCGCGGATGTCCGAGCCCTGCATCAGCGCGCGCAGGGTGGCGGCGGTGGCGATCTGCCCGCGCTGGCCGCGGATCGCGTGGATGCGCGGGTCGAAGGGCGTGTCGGAACCCTTGGCAGCTTCCACCGACAGCGCGCCGGTCACCAGTGCGGCCTGGAACACGGTCTCGATCTCGAACAGGCCGGCCAACGCATAGGCGGTGGAGAACTGGGTGCCGTTGAGCAGCGCCAGGCCTTCCTTCGCGCCCAGTTCGATCGGCTGCAGGCCAGCACGTGCCAGTGCGTCGGCTGCCGGTAGGCGCTCGCCGCCGATGAAGGCTTCGCCAACGCCCAGCATCACGCTGGCCAGGTGCGAGAGCGGCGCCAGATCGCCCGAGGCACCCACCGAGCCCTGTGCGGGCACCACCGGCAGCACGCCCTTGACCAGCATCGCTTCCAGCAGCAGCAGGGTTTCCTCGCGAATGCCCGAAGCCCCCTGCGCCAGGCTGACCAGCTTCAGCGCCATCATCAGGCGCACCACGCTGGCCGGCATCGGCTCGCCCACGCCAGCGGCATGCGAGAGCACGATGTTCCGCTGCAGGGTGGCTAGATCTTCGCGCTCGATGCGCACGCTGGCCAGCTTGCCGAAGCCGGTATTGATGCCATACACCGGCGCGCCCTTGGCGACGATGGCGGCCACCGCCGCAGCACTGGCGCGCACCACCGGCAGCGCGGCCGGGTCCAGTGCAAGCGGCGCACCGCGATAGACCTGCCGCCACTGGGCAAGAGTGACATGGCCGGGGCGAAGAACCAGGGTGTTGCTCATGTGTTGCTCCAGGAGGCAGGCAGGTCGGGCTGTCCGCGCACCACGCGCGCGTGCAGCGGGTTGAATCCAATGCGATAGACCAGGTCGGCGGGGGCATCGATGTCCCAGATCGCCAGGTCGCAGTCCAGGCCCACGGCGAGGCGGCCGATGCGGTCGCTGCGTCCGAGCGCGCGCGCCGCTTCACGGGTGAAGCCGGCGATGCACTCATCCACGGTCAGGCGGAACAGGGTGGCGCCCATGTTCATCGCCAGCAGCGGGCTGGTCAGCGGCGAAGTGCCCGGATTGCTGTCGGTGGCCAGCGCCAGCGGCACGCCGGCCGCACGCAGCGCAGCGATCGGCGGCAGGGTGGTATCGCGGGTGAAATAGAAGGCACCGGGCAACAGCACGGCGACGGTGCCGGCGGCGGTCATCGCGGCGATGCCGGCGTCATCCAGATGCTCGATATGGTCGGCCGAGAGGGCACCGAAGCTGGCTGCCAGTTCGGCGCCATGCTGGTTGCTCAGCTGCTCGGCATGGATCTTCACCGCCAGCCCGTTGGCGCGCGCCGCTTCGAAGACCTGCCGCGCCTGCGCCGGCGAGAAGGCGATGTTCTCGCAGAATACGTCCACCGCTTCGGCCAGGCCTTCGGCGGCGATGGCCGGAATCATCACGTTGCACACCTCGTCGGTGTATTCCTGCGCCTCGCGGCCTGGCGGAATCGCGTGTGCGCCGAGGAAGGTGGTCACCACGTTGACCCGGCACTCCTCGCCCAGCGCACGTGCGACCTGCAGCTGCTTGCGTTCGTCGGGCAGGGTCAGGCCGTAGCCGGACTTGATCTCGATCGTGGTCACGCCTTCGGCACGCATCGCCAGCAGGCGCGGCCGGCTTTCGCTGGCCAGCTGTTCCGGGGTGGCAGCACGGGTGGCGCGCACGGTGGAGACGATGCCGCCGCCGGCACGGGCGATCTCGGCATAACTGACGCCCTGCAGGCGCTGCTCGAATTCGTTGGCGCGGTTGCCGGCGTAGACCAGGTGGGTGTGGCAGTCGATCAGGCCGGGCGAGATCCAGCGGCCTTCGCCATCGATGCGGGTGGTCGGCTGCAGGTGGGCATCGCTGCCGGCCGGGCCGACATGGACGATGCGGCCGCCAGCGCAGGCCAGTACGCCATCGCGGATGACACCCAGCCCCTCGCCATCGAGGGTCATCAGGTGGACGTTGGACCAGAGGGTATCGACGTGCATGGCATCCACAACGCGGCTGTGCTTATATGTCTATACAATATAGGCGTCCATTTCGGGTTGTCCAGCCATGTCCGATTCGCGTTCCCCACACTGTTTCCATGCCGCCCACGCCCTGCTGGCCGATGGCTGGGCCCGCGATGTCCGCCTGCAGGTGCAGGACGGCCGCATCACGGCGATCCACATGGGGCAGGGCGCCCAGCACGGCGACACCTGCGTCGGCATCCTGGTGCCGGGCCTGCCCAACCTGCACAGCCACGCCTTCCAGCGCGGCATGGCCGGGCTGACCGAGATCGGCGGCGGCGACGGTGACAGCTTCTGGAGCTGGCGCGAACTGATGTACCGCTTCCTGGCCCATCTGCGCCCGGACGCAGTGCAGGCCATCGCCGCCCAGGCCTACATGGAAATGCTGGAAAGCGGCTTCACCCGCGTCGGCGAATTCCATTACCTGCACCACGACGCCGATGGTCGCGCCTATGCCAACCGCGCTGAGATGAGTGCGCGGATCGCGGCGGCGGCCGACCAGACCGGTATCGGCCTGACCCTGCTGCCGGTGTTCTATGCACACGCCGATTTCGGCGGGGCGGCGCCGAATCCGGCGCAGCGTCGCCTGATCCACGATGTGAACGGTTTCGCGCAGCTGCTGGACGCCGCCAAGCCGGCACTGGCCGCGCTGCCGGATGCGGTGCTCGGCATCGCGCCGCACAGCCTGCGTGCAGTCACCGGCGAGGAATTGAGTGCGTTGCTGCCGCTGACCGACGGCCCGGTGCACATCCATATCGCCGAGCAGACGCGTGAAGTCGAGGCCTGCCTGGCCTGGAGCGGCCAGCGTCCGGTGCAGTGGCTGTACGACCATGCACCGGTGGATGCGCGCTGGTGCCTGGTGCACGCCACCCACATCACCGACGATGAGCGCGCCGCCATCGTGGCCAGCCAGGCCGTGGCCGGCCTGTGCCCGATCACCGAAGCCAATCTGGGCGACGGCCTGTTCCCGATGCAGGCGTTCGCGCGCGAGGGCGGGCGCTTCGGTGTCGGCTCCGATTCCAATGTGCTGATCGATGCGGCCGAAGAACTGCGCCTGCTCGAATACGGCCAGCGCCTGACCCTGCGCGGTCGCAACGTGCTGGCCCCGGATGCCACCCGCAGTACCGGCCGCTTCCTGTTCGAAGGCGCACTGCACGGTGGTGCACAGGCGCTGGGCGTGGCCGCTGGCCTGCAGATCGGCGGCAGTGCCGACCTGGTCGAACTGGATGCCGGGCACCCGGCGCTGCAGGCGCGACAGGATGACGCATGGCTTGACAGCTGGGTGTTCGCCGCACGTAATGGCGCGCTGCGATCGGTCTGGCGCCATGGCCGCCAATGCGTGGCCGAGGGCCGCCACCTGCAGCGCGAGGCGATCACCACCGCCTTTACCGCCGCCCTGCGTGGCGTGCTGGGCTGATCGCCTCCCGCTACCGAGACCCCATTACGTGAAGGCCAGCAAGTCCGCCACGCTCAACCAGCGTATCCGCAGCGATCTGGAAAGCCGCATCCTCAGCGGAGAATGGGCGCCGGGCTTCCGGATTCCGTACGAGCACGAGCTGATGGAGCAGTACGGCTGCTCGCGGATGACGGTGAACAAAGTGCTGACCGCGTTGGCCGAGAGCGGCATGATCGAGCGTCGCCGCCGTGCCGGTTCGTTCGTGGCGCGGCAACCCCCGCACCTGGAGCAGGTGGCGCTGGAGATCCCCGATATCGCGATGGAGGTTGGCTCGCGCGGCCACCAGTACACCTATCGCCTGCTGCAGCGCGACCTGCGCCTTGCCGATGCCGGCAATGCCGGTGAAGTCGAGCTGGCCGGACAGGAAAACCTGCTGGCGATGCGCTGCCTGCATCTGGCCGATGGTCGCCCGCTGGCGCTGGAGCATCGCCTGATCAGCCCGGTGGGCGTGCCTGAGGTACTGGAGGTCGACTTCAGCACTACCGCGCCGGGCAGCTGGCTGCTGCAGAACGTGTCGTGGACCCGTGCCCAGCACCGCATCAGTGCCTGGGGGGCAGATACCGCCACCGCCAAGCTGCTGGACGTGAAGCCCGGTACCGCCTGCTTGGTGATCGAACGCCTGACCTGGCGTGGCGAACAGCCGATCACCCGCGTGCGCCAGGTGTTCCTGGGGGATGCCTGGGACCTGGTGGCGCGCTTCGCGCCGGGCGCGCGATAGGGATTCCATCCACGCATGGCGTGGATCTACTGGGCCGGAACGACTGTCGCCTTGAACTCTGTCGGGGCGTGTGTGCGATGTGTATCGTCCTTGCATGAAGAGCAGGGACCTCATCCGGGATCTGGAAGCGGCATGTTGGATCTGTCGTCGGATCCGCGGATCCCATCATGTATTCGTGCACCCGCAGCACCCTCACATCATCACCGTTCCTCACCCAAGGAAGGATCTGGGGAAGGGCTGGTGCAGGCGTTGCGGAAGCTCGCAGGACTGACGTATGAGGGCCCATGCGATATCCAGTCCTGATCGAGGCAGGCGATGAGCGCACCGCGTGGGGTGTGGTCGTTCCAGATCTGCCGGGGTGCTTCTCGGCGGCCGACACGCTTGATGATGCGCTCAGCGCTGCCGAGGAAGCTGCGCTCGCCTGGATTGATGCGGCGCTGGATGAGGGGCGCTCGATTCCGACACCTTCCGCGCCACAGAAGATCGCCGCCGAGGCATCCAAGGACATCCGTTGGATTCTTGCGTACATCTGCATTGATCCGGCTCTGCTGGACGATACCATCGAGCGGGTCAATATCAACCTGCCACGCCGGATCCTGGCAAGGCTGGATGCGCAGGCCAGAGCGGCGGGTGAATCGCGCTCCAGTTACATCGCCCATCTCGCGGCATTGGGCTGAGCTGGCGCCATGTGGAGCCGAGCCGATGCTCGGCTGTTGTTCGCGTGTGGCTCAACTCTGCAAAGGCATCCACGCGTGGCGTGGATCTACCAAGGGGTCGCGCATCGGGGTTCAGTAAATCCACGCCACGCGTGGATGCGGCCCCATCAGTACGTGGCGCACTGCCGCCAGCGCACCGGCTCATCCACGCCGGGGCGGGCGTTGAGCTGGATGCGCACGTTGCGCAGGGCGGGGTAGTGCAGCACTTCCTCGCAGACCTGCGGCCAGACCGCGTCCAGCTCGCCCGTGCGGTTGATCGCCAGCGTCTGCCGGGTCAGCCAGACCCCGCTGGCGATACCGGGCTTGCCGGCCAAGGCGCGGGACAGATCGGCCTGGAAGCGCTCCAGCGTGGCTGCATCCGGGTTGGGGTTGCTGCGCGCGTCGGCTGAGGGCGCGGCCGGTGCAGGCGCAGCGGCCGGCGGCGTGGTGGCGGGGGTCGGCGCCGGTTCGGGCGCCGCTTCAACCGCAGGTGCAACCGGCGCGGGGGTGTCCGCCACCTCGGCAACAGGCGGGGTGTCCTGCACATGCAAGCCTTGCAGGCTCAATCCCACCAGCAGGCCCAGCGTGACCGCGCCGAGCGCGGCAATGGCGATCCGGCGCAGGGCTTCATGGCGGGCGCTGGCACGCACACGGGTTTCGATTTCCGCCGGCAGGTAGGGCTGCAGCAGCGGCCACAGGCGTGGACCGTCCAGCACCTCGACCGCCTGCTTCTCGGCAGCGCTGCGCCCGTCGCGTTCCATCCGGCCTTCGGTCAGCAGCACGCCGCCCTTGGCGCCGGCCAGGCGCGCAGCAGCCCCCAGCTCGTTCACTGCGGCGGTGCCGATACGGTAGGCAAGGCCATGCTTGCAGGACACCAGCCACTGGTTGGGGCCGTCGCTGAGCAGGAAGTCGCTGCTTGGCTCGCGGGATTCCTCCGCCGGGTCATTCAGTTCACGCAGGCCGCGCTGTTCGCGCAGCATGCGCTTGACCAGTACCGAGAACTCGCGCCAGTGCATGCCCGCCAGGGCTTGCAGGCCGAGTTGCATCTCCTTCTGCCGCCGCTTGATCCACCACAGATAGACAACAGCCAGGGAACAGGTAAGCAGGGCCGACAGCAGGGCCAGGATCCAAGGGAGCATGCAGGAGGTGCGCGGAAGGGGCGAATGCGGAAGACGACAGTGTAAAGGTCGCACTATCCGGCTGGGTCAGGACGTTCCTGACAGGAAGCGTGATGGAACGCTCAGATCGGCATACGGCGGGCACGAAAAACCCGCCAATCCTGAAGCCGTGAGGGGAGGGAACAAACGGCAGCCGAAGCGATTGGCGGGTTGCTCGCGATTGTCAATCAAATTTTATTGCATTGCAACAATGGCCGGTCAGGGCACGCTGCCTGGCGACTGATGGCTGCCCGGGGCGGGAGCATCGGCGCCCGAGGCCGCACGGTTTTCCAGCTTGGCCAGCCGCGCGTGCAGGGCGTGGATACGGGCTTCCAGCGCGGTCACCTCATCGGCAGTTGGGACATGCAGGCGCTTGAGCACGCCCTGCACCTGGTCATCGAAGGCCTTTTCGACCTTGTTCCAGGTGCCAGAGGCCTTCTCGCGGGCCTCATCCAGCGAGGATTCCACGTTGTCGCGCCAGCCCGGGCCCTGTTCGCCGTGGCGTTCACGGCGGCGGGCCTCCCAGGCTTCGCCTTCCTTCACCAGGCCGTCGAAGAAGCGGCTGCCTTCGGCCTGTGCACGGCCAAGAGCGCCCAGGCCGGCCAGCCAGACCTGCTGCGCCGAGTCACTCAGCTTGCGCGAGAAGCGCTCGGCCTGGTCACCGAACGAGGCGTCGTCGTTGCGGCGGTCATCGTTTTCGTACTGGTTCATCGCACTTCCCGTGGGAGTTGGGCCTGCCCCGAGAGTAGCGCGCGATGGCGTTGCACGGCCGTGACGGCCGCCGCCGGGGTTCAGCCCAGCTTTTCCTTCAGCACGCGCTGGATCTCGCCCTCGACCATGCCCTTCATCGCCGACAGCAGGAAGCCCAGCTTGGCGGTGACGCGCACGGCGCCCGGCTGCAGTTCGATCGCACCGTCCACGCCGCTGCCAGAGAAGTTCAGCACGTCGGCGGCCCAGGACGACTTCAGGCCGAAGCGCTCGGACAGCTTGGCGGCGACCTGTTCGATCGCGGCGCGTGCCTGCGCGTCGGGCAGGGCGTGGGCGTGGCGGACATCGATGGTGGACATGCAGGCTCCTGGCGCAGGGCGGGGATGATCAATGAGGGCGAGCATTGTGCGCATCGAGGGCCGTCGCGCCAAGCACTCATCGCAGGTTCTTCTTCGTTGGCGGCCAACCTGCTAGGCTGCGCCGCGTGCAGAACCTGCTTGTTCACTTCAGTCAACAACAACAGCCCGACCAGCCGCTGCGGCCCGGGGTGCAACGCATCGTGCGCCAGGCCAACGGCAGCGTGCGGCTCGGCGACGCCGGCCACGGCGCCCTGCTGCTGGCGCAGTTCTGCATGGACGATCGCGGCCTGTGGCTGCAGGTCGGCAACGGTATCCGTGGCATCCACGTGAATGGTCGGCCGGTGCGCCGCATGGCGCTGCTGCGTGCAGGCGATGCGGTCTATGTGGACGGCGTGGAGATGGTGCTGCAGGGCGAGGTCGAGAGCCTGCTGCAGGCACCCGCGCCGAAGAACGACGATGGCACCGATGAGCAGCAGCGCCTGCTGCGCGGTGTCGGCGGCCTGCATCATGGCCGCAGCTATACGCTGTCGCGGGCACGGTTGATCGGCCGCGGCAGCGACGCCGACATCGCCATCGACGATCCGGCCTTCGCCGAACAGCACGCCCGCGTGGAAGTGCACGGTGATCGTGTGCTGCTGCGCGACCTCGGCAGTGCCGACGGCACCCGGGTCAACGGCGTAGCCGTGCGCCACTGCTGGCTGCAGGCCGGCGACCAGGTGGTGTTCGATGGCCAGCATCGTTTTGTGCTGGAAGTGCCGCATGATCCACGTCGGCGGCCGTTGCCGGCCGAGGACGAGTCCGGCGAGGACGCGGAACAGGCGCCGGTGCTGCCGGTGACGCCGCGCAGGGTCCGGCGCTGGCCGTGGCTGCTGGCCAGCGCCTTGTTGCTGGCGGCAGTGCTCAGCCTGCTGCTCTGGTTCGGCGCGCGCTGACGGTCGCGCGGTGACGGTAGTGCCGGCCCTGCGACCTTGCCGGAATCGGTCCTGCGCCAGGCGCAGGCGGAAATGCTGGACTGGCACGGGTCCGGCGCTTCGATCGTGGAAATGAGCCATCGCGGCGCGGAATTCATGTCCGTGGCTGCCGAAGCCGAGGCCGACCTGCGTCGCCTGCTCGACATCCCCGACGACTATGCGGTGCTGTTCCTGTCCGGTGGCGCCACCACCCAGCAGGCGCTGATCCCGCTCAACTTCGCCAGCCCCGGCCAGCGTGCCGACTACGTGGTCAGTGGTCACTGGGGCAAGACCGCGGTCAAGCAGGCCGGGGTCTACGTCGACGTCAACATCGCCGCCAGCAGCGAGGCCCACGGCTACCGCGAGCTGCCGGCGCGTGCCGACTGGCAGCTGTCGCGCGATGCCGCCTACGTGCACATCACCGCCAACGAGACCATCCACGGCGTCGAATTCCGTGATGTGCCCGATACCGGCAACGTCCCGCTGATCGCCGACTTCAGCTCGTCCATCGCCAGCGAACCGCTGGATGTGCGCCGTTATGGTGTGATCTACGCCGGCGCGCAGAAGAACCTGGGCCCGGTCGGCATCGCGGTGATGATCATCCGCCGCGACCTGCTCGAGCGCAGTGGCCAGCCGCGCGCGGACATCTTCGATTACCGCTCGCACGTCGCCCGCGATTCGATGCTCAACACCCCGCCGACCTGGAACTGGTATCTGGCCGGCCTCGTGTTCAAGTGGATGCTGGCCGAGGGCGGCGTGACCGAATTCGCCAAGCGCAACGCCGCCAAGGCCGCGCTGGTGTACGGCGCCATCGACGGCTCCGGCGGCTTCTACCGCAATGAAGTCGCACATGCGGCCCGTTCGCGCATGAACATTCCGTTCTTCCTGCCCGATGTCGAACTCGACGCCCGCTTCGTCGCCGAAGCCAAGGCCGCTGGCCTGCTGGCGCTGAAGGGCCACAAGGTGGTCGGCGGCATCCGGGCTTCGCTGTACAACGCCATGCCGCTGGCCGGGGCCGAGGCGCTGGTCGCCTTCATGGCCGATTTCCAGCAGCGTCACGGTTGAGCAATGAACGGCGCGCACCGTCGGGTGCGTGCCCCGCAACAGGGAATTCCGATGGCAAGCAGCAAATCCAGCAAGAAGGTGCCGAAGAAGGCCGAACCGGCCAAGGACAGCGCCTCCACCAAGGCCAAGGGCAAGAGCACGTCCAAGGCTGCGTCGAACCCGGCGCCCACCCTGGCGCCGCTGGCGCTGGCCGATGTGCGTTCGAAGATCGACCAGATCGACCGCGACATCCAGAGCCTGATCGCCGAGCGCGCGCGTTTCGCCCACCAGGTCGGCAAGGCCAAGGGCAAGCTGGCCGCTGCCGTCGACTACTACCGCCCCGAGCGCGAAGCGCAGGTGCTGCGCATGGTGGTGGACCGCAACGAAGGCCCGCTCAGCGATGAGCTGCTGGTGCACGTCTACCGCGAGATCATGTCGGCCTGCCTGGCCCAGCAGGAGCCGCTGAAGATCGGCTACCTCGGCCCGGAAGGCACCTTCAGCCAGCAGGCGGTGCTCAAGCACTTCGGCCGCTCCGCGCTGGGCCTGCCGATGGCCAGCATCGAGGAAGTGTTCCAGGAAGTGGAAGCGGGCAACGCCGATTTCGGCGTGGTGCCGGTGGAGAATTCGGGGCAGGGCACCATCCAGATCACTCTGGACATGTTCCTGACCTCCAACCTGAAGATCTGTGGCGAAGTGGAACTGCGCGTGCAGCAGTACCTGATGTCGCGCAGCGGCCGCATCGAGGACATCGAGCGCATCTATGCACACCCGCAGTCGTTCATGCAGACCTCGGCGTGGCTGCGCGCCAACCTGCCGAAGGCCGAGAAGATTCCGGTATCCAGCAACGCCGAAGGTGCGCGCCGTGCGCGCAACGCCGACGACGCAGCGGCCATCGGCGGCGAGAGTGCCGGCCACGTGTATGGCCTGAAGAAGGTGGTCACCAAGCCGATCCAGAACGATGCCGACAACACCACCCGCTTCCTGGTGGTGGGCCGTAACATCTTCCCGACCTCCGGCCACGACCGCACCTCGGTGCTGGTGTTCATCCATGACAAGCCCGGTGCGCTGTTCGACGTGCTCAGCCCGTTCGCCCGCCACGGCATCAGCATGAACCGCATCGAGTCGCGGCCGTCGCACCACGGCAAGTGGGAGTACGGCTTCTTCATCGACCTGGCCGGCCACATCGACGACGCGCCGATGCAGGCCGCACTGGCCGAACTGGAAGCGCACTCGGCGCAGATCAAGGTGCTGGGCTCCTATCCGGTGGCCGTGCCCTGAGTGCTGCTGCGGCGGCCGTGGCCGCCGCTCCCCTGATGCATCGCCGGCGCTGCCGGTGTTTACGGAATGATCGAACGATGAGCAACGCGCAACACTGGATCGCCCGCAAGGGCCAGCCGCTGCAGGGCAGCCTGACCATTCCCGGCGACAAGTCGGTCTCGCACCGCTCGGTGATGTTCGCTGCGCTGGCCGATGGCACCTCGCATATCGAAGGCTTCCTGGAAGGCGAAGACACCCGCGCTACCGCGCGCATCTTCAGCCAGCTGGGCGTGCGCATCGAAACCCCCAGCCCGTCGCAGCGCATCGTGCACGGCGTCGGCATCGACGGCCTGAAGGCGCCGGATGCGCCGCTGGACTGCGGCAACGCCGGTACCGGCATGCGCCTGCTGGCCGGCCTGCTGGCAGGCCAGGCCTTCGACTGCACGCTGATCGGCGATGAGTCGCTGTCCGGCCGACCGATGCGCCGCGTCACCGGCCCGCTGTCGCAGATGGGCGCGAAGATCGACACCCAGGATGACGGCACGCCGCCGCTGCACGTGCATGGCGGCCAGACGCTGCATGGCATCGACTTCGCCTCGCCGGTGGCCAGCGCGCAGATCAAGTCGGCGGTGTTGCTGGCAGGCCTGTACGCACAGGGCGAAACCAGCGTTGTCGAGCCGCACCCGACCCGCGACTACACCGAACGCATGCTGTCCGCGTTCGGCGTGGACATCGAATTCTCGCCGGGCAAGGCGCGCCTGCGCGGCGGCCAACGCCTTCGTGCCACGGATATCGTGGTGCCGGCCGACTTCTCGTCTGCGGCGTTCTATCTGGTGGCTGCCAGCATCATCCCGGGCTCCGAGCTGCGCCTGAAGCAGGTTGGCCTGAACCCGCGCCGCACCGGCCTGCTGCACGCGCTGCGCCTGATGGGTGCCGACATCACCGAAGAGAATCCGGCCGAGCAGGGCGGTGAACCGGTGGCGGACCTGGTGGTGCGCTATGCCCCGCTGAAGGGTGCACGCATTCCGGAAGAACTGGTGCCGGACATGATCGACGAGTTCCCGGCGCTGTTCGTGGCGGCAGCTGCTGCAGAAGGCCAGACCGTGGTGACCGGCGCCGCCGAGCTGCGGGTGAAGGAATCCGATCGCCTCGCAGCGATGGCCACCGGCCTGCGCGCGCTGGGCATGCAGGTGGACGAAACTGAAGACGGTGCCACCCTGCATGGTGGCGTGCGCCTGGGCAGCAGCACCATCGAAAGCCACGGCGACCACCGCATCGCCATGGCGTTCGCCATTGCCGGCCAGATCAGTGACGGCGAAGTGCGCATCAACGATATCGCCAACGTCGCCACGTCCTTCCCGGACTTCGACGGCCTGGCCCGCAGCGCCGGATTCAACCTGGCCTGATCGTCACTGCATCCGCCGGGTCATGCCCGGCGGATCGCAATGCCCGGTAGGTGCCGACCTTGGTTGGCACGCACACATCTCCCGGTAGGTGCCAACCTTGGTTGGCACGCTCACATCTCCCGGTAGGTGCCAACCTTGGTTGGCACGCTTTCCCGCATAAAAGGACGGAGGCCGAAGCCTCCGTCTAAACATCACGAACCCCTCGTCCGCGATCAACGCTGCTCGGTACGGAAATCCACCGGGACCCGCACCACGCTGGCGATGGCACGGCCTTCGTGCATCGCCGGCTGGAACTTCCAGTTCTGCACAGTGCTGAGCACCGCACGATCCAGATCGCGACTGCGCTCGCCGCTGCGCGAGACGATCGCAGCGTTGGCGACATTGCCGCGGGGATCCACATTCAGGCTGGCGATCACGCTGCCCTGCACGCCGCTACGCAGCGCGGCGGCGGGGTAGGTGGGCATGCGATTGCTGGCCAGCGGGCGGGCCTCACGGTTGCGCACTACCGGCGCGGCCTTCCGCGAAGCGGTAGCCGGGGTTGCCGGACGTGCAGCAGGCGCCGCTGCGTCCGTCACCGCCGCCTGCTCGGGGGCTGGAAGCATGCGCTCACCGACCGGTGCCGGTGCCACGTCTTCCTGGTTTGAATGACGCAGCCAGAGCAGGGCGGCAGCAAACATCGCCACGATCAGCGCGATCCACATCCAGGGCGAAGTGGGTTTGTGCTGCAGGCTGGAATCCTCCTGCAGATGCGGCGAATGAAGGTCTTCGTGGGTGGTGGCAGTCATCGCTAACTCCTTCCGTCAATGGACGACGTGGGCAGTGTTGCCCGAGCCACGGACGAGAAGTGTCAGCGTTGCGTCAACGCCACCGGCAGGGTTCAGTTTGCCTGCCGGGAAGCGTTCAGTTACTGCGTCTTGAAGTCGAACGGCACTTCAATGCTGCCGGGGACGGCCTGGCCGTTGCTCTGCGCCGGCGTGAAGCGCCAGCGGCGCACGGCGTCCGTGGCGGCACGGTCGAGCTCGCGTGAACCGCTGCGCTGGATCACCGTAGCGTTGTTTGGATAGCCGGTGGCGTCCACGTCCACCCGCACCACCACGGTGCCGGTCTCGCCAGCGCGAAGCGCGGCAGCCGGGTAGGCGGGTGGCGGCGACTGGCCGGCAATCGGCATCGGCTGGCTGTTGCCGGTGGCCGCCGGCGCAGGGCCCGGTGCGGCCGGGGCTGCTTCAGCGATGGGGGCAGGCGGCGGTGGGGCTGTTTCGACCAGCTTTGGTGCTTCTTCCTCCACCGGGGCCGGCTTGGCATCGGGCATGTCGCTGGAACCGGCGGCAGCGGCCAGCGGTTCCGGCAGGGGCTCGATCTGGGCGGTTTCCTGCGGGGTCTGGGCAGCCGGATCGGCGCGGAAGAACTCCTTGTCGCGGCCGGTCAGCCAGACCAGCACGAACAGCAGTACGCCCACGCCGAAGGCGATGCCGGCGATCTTCAGGGCGTTGCGCGGGATATGCACAGTGAACGACTTGGCGGACGACGAGCGGGGTGCAGACATGGACCGGACCAGTACGGAATGGCTCGATTCTGCCACGGCGGGAATGAACCGGGCGGCAGAAATCCGTATAACAAGCGATAATCCCATCCCTGATACCCACCACGACACCTGCCATGCTTGATCCAGCCCTGCTCCGCCACCAGCCCGCCGACCTCGCCGAACGCCTGCGCACCAGCCGCGGCTTCGAGCTCGACGTGTCTGCCCTGGAGTCCCTGGAGGCTGATCGCAAGCGCATCCAGGTGCGGACCCAGGAGTTGCAGAGCCTGCGCAACAGCCGTTCCAAGGCCATCGGCCAGGCCAAGGCCAAGGGCGAGGACGTCTCGGCCATCATGGCCGAGGTCGCAGCCTTCGCCGACGAGCTGAAGGCCTCGGAAGTGGCGCTGGACGAGCTGCGCGAGAAGATCGAAGCGATCTCGATGGGCATCCCGAACCTGCCGGCCGATGACGTGCCGGCAGGTGCCGACGAGAACGACAACGTCGAGCAGTCGCGCTGGGGAACCCCGCGCCAGTTCGATTTCAAGGTGCTCGACCACGTCGAACTGGGCGCCCGCAACGGCTGGCTGGACGGCGAGACCGCCGCCAAGCTGTCCGGCTCGCGCTTCACCGTGCTGCGCGGCCCGATCGCGCGCCTGCACCGTGCGCTGGCCCAGTTCATGGTCGACCTGCACACCGGCGAGCACGGCTATGAGGAAACCAACGTGCCGCTGCTGGTCAACGCCGATTCGCTGCGCGGCACCAGCCAGCTGCCGAAGTTCGAGGACGACCTGTTCAAGACGGCCGTGGGCGATTCCACGCGCTACCTGATCCCGACCTCGGAAGTGCCGCTGACCAACATCGTGCGCGACGAGATCGTCGATGCCGAACGCCTGCCGTTGCGCATGACCGCCCACTCGATGTGCTTCCGTGCCGAGGCTGGCAGCGGTGGTCGCGACGTGCGCGGCATGATCCGCCAGCACCAGTTCGAGAAGGTCGAGCTGGTCTCGATCAGCCGCCCGGAAGACAGCGATGCCGAACACCAGCGCATGACCCGCTGCGCCGAAGTGGTGCTGGAAAAGCTGGGCCTGCCGTACCGCAAGGTGCTGCTGTGCACCGGCGACATGGGCTTCTCGGCGGTGAAGACCTACGACCTGGAAGTCTGGCTGCCGTCGCAGGAGACCTACCGCGAGATCTCCTCGTGCTCGAACTGTGGTGATTTCCAGGCCCGCCGCATGCAGGCCCGCTGGCGCAACCCGGCCACCGGCAAGCCGGAACTGGCGCATACCCTGAACGGCTCGGGCGTGGCCGTCGGCCGCGCGATGATCGCGGTGATGGAGAACTACCAGAACGCCGACGGCAGCATCACCGTGCCGGAAGCCCTGCGCCCGTACATGGGCGGCCTGGAAACCATCGCCTGATTCCCTGATCGGGCGGGTGCCATGCTTGCATGGCACTGCTGCGGCTCGGGTGGGTGCCATGCTTGCATGGCACCGCTGTGTCTCTGGTGGGTGTCATGCTTGCATGGCACCGTATCCACGCCATGCGTGGATGAACCGCCGTGATCACTCCACAACCCGCACCTTCTCCAACGGCACCCATCCCGGGTCGCCGGCCTCCGGCACGCACCACGCCCAGCCATTGAGCGTGCGCTGCCCACGCAGCAGCTGTCCGGGATCCACATCCAGTTCCCGCGCGCAGTAGTCCTCCGTGGCAAACGCGCCACCCTGCGCGTCGCGACCGATCACCGGCGCCGGGACGAAACCGGGGTGCTGCCCCTCGCCCTCGCACAGGAACCAGTCATCCCAGCCCTCCGGGCCTTCATAGCGTTCGCCCACTACCAGCGCCTGGCCGCGGCGC
>NZ_JAPTFQ010000086.1:0-18925 GCF_030985535.1 Stenotrophomonas sp. Sm2128 | reverse complement strand
TGCCTCGGGCGGGTTGGGCAGGACGCCCAACCCCGGTCTTGCCGTGTGCGCAGGACAGCGCACACGAGCAAGCCGCGGCCAAGCCCCCATGGATGGGTCTACGGCGTCTCCCGCAACCGGACCCACCCCGCCATCCCACAGGAAACCCGCTGTTGCCTTTGCTGTTGCTGTTGCCGTTGAGGTTGCCGGCCAGCGGCCGGCACTACCGCAGGCGCCGGGCGCAGCCCGGCCGAACACCCCCAACAGGCAGGCGGCGCCCGGAACAGGTACCCTATGCCGCCATCAGATAGCCAATGTGACATGACCGACGCCCTCGTCGCTCCGCAGTGGGCCTCCCGACTGCGCGACATCGCCGACTTCCCCAAGCCCGGCATCCTCTTCAAGGACATCATGCCGCTGCTCGCCCATGGCGAGGACTTCCGCGGTGCCATCACCGCGATGGCCGACCGTTGGCGCGACCAGAAGCTGGACGCGGTGATCGGTATCGAATCGCGTGGCTTCATCCTCGGCGCCGCGATGGCGCTGGAACTGGGCGTGGGCTTCGTGCCGGTGCGCAAGCCGGGCAAGCTGCCGGGACAGGTGCTGCGCGAGGAATACACGCTGGAATACCGCAGTGACTGCATCGAAGTGCACGCCGACGCCCTGCCGGCCGGGGCCCGCGTGGCGATCATCGACGACGTGCTGGCCACCGGCGGCACGCTGGTCGCTGCGCTGTCGCTGGTGCGCCGCCTGGGCGTTGACGTGGTCGGTGCCGGCGTACTGGTCGAACTGGACGGCCTGGGTGGTCGCGCCCGCTGGGAATCGGATCTGCCGCTGCACACCGAACTGGTGTTCTGATCGAAGGGCAGGTGCCAACCAAGGTTGGCATCTACCAGAGCGAATGGCCGGGAACCGGTAGTTGCCAACCTTGGTTGGCAGCGCTTTTCGCGATTGACGCCACGGATGGGCCAACCAAGGTTGGCCACTACCAGGTCAGATCATTGCCAACCGTGGTTGGCAACGCTGCTTCAATCACATCATCCGCACGCGGAAACGACGGCCCTTGATCTTGCCGGCTTCCAGTTTCGCCACGGCCTTGTTGGCCTGCTCGCGCGCGATCGCCACGTAGGAGCGGGTCGGGAAGATCGCGATCTTGCCGATGAACTTGCTCGACAGGCCGGCATCACCGGTCAGCGCACCGAGGATGTCGCCTGGGCGCAGCTTGTCGGTCTTGCCACCGTCGATCCGCAGCGTGCGCATCGCGGCCTGCGGCAGTTCGGCCGGGCGCGAGGTTGCCAGCGGCGTCTTCTGCCAGTCCAGCGGCTGCCCCATCTGCGCTTCGATGGCTTCGGCGCGGGTCTTCTCGCGGCCGGCCACCAGGCTGATCGCCAGGCCACTGGCACCGGCACGGCCGGTACGGCCGACGCGGTGCTGGTAGCTTTCCACGTCGGTCGGAAGCTCGTAATTGATCACTGCCGCCAGCTCTTCCACGTCCAAGCCACGTGCGGCCACGTCGCTGGCCACCAGTACGTTGCAGCTGCGGTTGGCCAGCAGCAACAACACTTCCTCGCGGTCGCGCTGCTCCATGTCGCCATGCAGGGCCAGTGCGGAGAAGCCGAACTGCTGTAGCGAGTTGGCCACTTCGTCCACATCCTTGCGGGTGTTGCAGAACACCACCGCCGATTCCGGCGTGTACTTCAGCAACAGGCCGGCCAGCGCCTTCTGGCGATGCGCCGGTTCCACCTCGCAGAACAGGTGGCGGATGGCTGGTGCCTGGTCGGCGCCTTCCACGGTCACTTCCACCGCATCGCGCAGCAGGTCACGCGCCATGGCGCGGATGCTGTCGGGGAAGGTGGCCGAGAACAGCAGGCTCTGGCGGTCCCTGTGGGTGCGGCCGGCGATCTCGCGGATCGGCTCCTCGAAGCCCATGTCGAGCATGCGGTCGGCCTCGTCCAGCACCAGCGTGCGCACCGCGCCAAGATTCAGCGCGCGCTTGCGTGCCAGCTCCTGCACGCGGCCGGGCGTGCCGACCACCACGTGCGGGTCATGGCCTTCCAGCGAGGCCAGCTGCGGGCCCAGCGGCACGCCGCCGACCAGCAGCAACAGCTTCAGGTTGGGGATGCCGGTGGCCAGCTTGCGGATCTGCTTGCCGACCTGGTCGGCCAGTTCGCGGGTCGGGCACAGCACCAGCGCCTGCACGCGGATCAGGCTGGGGTCGATGGCCTGCAGCAGGCCCAGGCCGAAGGCGGCGGTCTTGCCGCTGCCGGTCGGCGCCTGTGCGATCACATCGCGGCCATCCAGGATGGCCGGCAGGCTCTGCGCCTGCACGGGGGTGAGGGTGGTATAGCCGAGGGCATCCAGGCCGGGCTGCAGGGCCGGGCTCAGCGGCAGGGTCGAGAAGTCAGTCATGGCACATTGTACCTGCCTGCACGGCCGGTCCCGCCCAGTGGGGTGGGGACGGATCCCTTTCCGCAAGAAAGGGCTTTGACCCCGTCGGAGTCGTCATCCACGGATGGCGTGAATACACCGGGGGGCATCCACGCATGGCGTGGATCTACTGGCAGGTGCCGACCCTGGTCGGCACGCTCCTGATCAGCCCAGCACCGCCAGCACACCCTGGTGGATTGCCAGGCCACCGAACAGCAGCCAAGCGAACAGGATCAGCGCCAGCAGCAGCGGCTTCAGGCCTGCCTGGCGCAGCGCCGAGACGTGGGTGGTCAGGCCCAGCGCGGCCATCGCCATCGCCAACAGCACCGTGTCCAGCTGCACCAGCCCGGCCTGCAGGCCGGCCGGCAGCAGATGCAGCGAGTTGAAACCGGCCACGGCCACGAAACCGAACGCGAACCACGGCACCACGATGCGCGCCTTGCTGCCATCGGCGCTGGCCTTGCCGCCACGGGCCAGCCACAGTGACAGCGCGATCAGGAACGGCGCCAGCAGCATCACCCGGACCATCTTGGTGATCACCGCCGTGTCAGCTGCCGCTTCGTTGACCGCACGGCCGGCCGCCACCACCTGTGCCACTTCGTGCACCGTGGCACCGGTAAACAGGCCGTACTGCCGCGCGTCCATTGCCAGCCAGCCGTGCGACTGCACCAGTGCATACAGCGCCGGGTACAGGAACATCGCCAGCGTGCCGAACACCACCACCGTCGAGACCGCGACGGTGACATGCGCAGCGCGGCCACGCACCACCGGCTCGGCGGCCATCACCGCTGCCGCACCGCAGATCGCGCTGCCAGCGCCGATCAGCATGGCTGCCTCGCGCTCCATCTTGAACACGCGCACGCCCAGCCAGCAAGCCAGGCCGAAGGTGCTGGCAACCACCAGCACGTCCATCAGCACGCCAGTGACGCCGACATGGCCGATGTCCTGGAAGGTCAGGCGCAACCCGTACAGCACGATGCCGGCGCGCAGCAGCCAGTGCTTGGAAAAGCCGACACCGGCCGCGCTGCCCGGTGCCAGCCGCGGGTAGAAGGTGTTGCCGACCACGATGCCGGCGACGATCGCCACGGTCAGCGCGCTCAAGCCGTGCGCCTGGAGCCACGGAAGCTCGGCCAGATACAGCGACGCCGCCGCGATCAGGCCTACCAGCACAAGGCCGGGCAGACGCGGCTGCCAGCGTTGGCGCAGGGCGGGCAGGGACCAGGGGGAGAGAGCAGGGGCATTCATGGCAGGGGCAGGGCTGGAGTGATGGGGCAAGCGTGCGCCCGGGACGATGACCTGTAAAACGAATAATATGGGTGAAACCTACCCATCAAGAAGGTAAGTGCCATGCGCCTGACCTTGCGCCAGCTACAGGTTTTCGTCGCCATCGCCGACCATGGCAGCACCACCGCTGCCGGCCAGGCCATTGCGCTCTCGCAGTCGGCCAGCAGCGCCGCCCTGCAGGAGCTGGAGGCGCACTTCGGCACCCCGCTGTTCGACCGCATCGGCCGCCGCCTGGCGCTGAACGGGCACGGCCGCGCACTGCTGGAGCCGGCGCGCACCTTGCTGGTCAACGCCGCCGACCTGGAGCGTCAGCTGGCCGCCGGCGGCGACCCGTCGCAGGGGGCACCGCTGCGGCTGGTGCTGGCTGCCAGTACCACCATCGGCAATTACCTGCTGCCGCCACGCATCGCCGAACTGCTGCGGCAGGCGCCGCAGGCCGAGGTCGACCTGCGCATCGACAACAGTGCCGGCGTGGTCGCTGCCGTGCAGCGCCTGGACGTGGACGCCGGCTTGATCGAAGGCCCGTGCCACGAACGCGGCCTGCAGGTGACCGCCTGGCAGCAGGACCCGCTGGTGATCGTGGCTGCCGCCGATGCCCCCGCCCGCTGGTCGCTGGACGAACTGCGCCGCGCACGCTGGCTGCTGCGCGAGCCGGGTTCCGGCACCCGTGAAGCCGTCGAACAGGCGCTGCTGCCGCATCTGCGCGGTTTCGCCCAGACCCTGCAACTGGGCAATACCGAAGCAATCAAGCAGGCCGCCATCGCCGGCCTGGGGCTGGCCTGCCTGTCACGCCATGCGCTGGAAGAGCCGCTGGCGCTGGGCCGGCTGCGCGTGCTCGAAACCCCGCTGCCGGCCCTGCAGCGCACGCTGTGGCTGGTACGGCATCCCGGCAAGCAGTGGCTGCCGGGGTTGCAGGCGTTGCTGGGGGACGTGGAGTAGCAGGGATCGGTCTTGCACTGCGCGAATTCCACGAAGGGGTCAGAGCCCGTTGCGCAGCAACGGGATCCGACCCCGACAGATCGACAGGCCTTGCAGCGCTCATCCACGCATGGCCTGGATCTGCCGTGTCGACCAAGGTCGACACCCACCAGCGCAGAATGCCGTTCCGACAGATCGCGGGAAATTGTCAGAGGCGGGGCGGTGTGGGTCTGTAGGACCGTTGGCGCCATGGATGGCGCCATCGAGCCCCCAAGGGTGAGGGCACTTTGCTTGCGAAGCACTGCTTCGCAAGTGCCCGAACGCACAGCCGCCAGCGGCTGGGCCGGACCCCGGAGGGGGGTTGTCGGCGTCCCCCGCAGCCGGACCCCTCCCGCCATCCCACAGGAAACCAGCTTTTCACGTTGCCGTTGAAGTTGCCGGCCAGCGGCCGGCACTACCGCGGGTGCCGGGTGCAACCCGGCCGACGCCCCCAACCCGTACAATATCCGGATGCCTCTGATTACTCTGCAGAACGTCGACTTCAGCGTCGGCGGCCCGTTGTTGCTGGAAAAGGCCGAACTGTCGATCGAGCCGGGCGAACGCATCGCCCTGATCGGCCGCAACGGCGCCGGCAAATCCACCCTGCTCAAGCTGCTGTCCGGCGACCACAAGCCCGATGACGGCGAAGTCCGCGTGCAGCAGGGCGTGCGTGTCACCCGCCTGGAGCAGGAAGTGCCGCACGGCGCGGCCGGCTCGGTGTTCGACGTCGTCGCCGACGGCCTTGGCGAGCTGGGCCAGTGGCTGGCCGAATTCCACCACCTCAGCCATGCCGAAGTCTTCGATGGCGAAGCCCTCGGCAACGTGCAGGCCAAGATCGATGCCGCCAACGGCTGGGGCCTGGACCAGCGCGTCAGCGAAACCCTGACCAAGCTCGACCTGGATGGCGAGGCCGAGTTCGGCCGCCTGTCCGGCGGCATGAAGCGCCGCGTGCTGCTCGCCCGCGCGCTGGTGTCCAGCCCCGATGTGCTGCTGCTGGACGAACCGACCAACCACCTGGACATCGAAGCCATCGACTGGCTCGAAGCGTTCCTGAAGGGCTGGAGCGGCAGCGTGGTGTTCGTCACCCATGACCGTCGCTTCCTGCGTGCCCTGGCCACCCGCATCGTCGAGATCGACCGCGGCCAGGTCACCAGCTGGCCAGGCGACTGGGCCAACTACGAGCGCCGCCGCGAGGAACGCCTCAATGCGCAGGCGCAGGAGAACGCCCGCTTCGACAAGCTGCTGGCGCAGGAAGAAGTCTGGATCCGGCAGGGCATCAAGGCCCGTCGCACCCGCGATGAAGGCCGCGTGCGCCGCCTGAAGGCGATGCGCGTGGAGCGTTCGCAGCGCCGCGACCTCAGCGGCAACGTCAAGATGGAAGCCGCACAGGGCGTCAGTTCCGGCAAGAAGGTCATCGACGTCAAGGACATTTCGTTCGCCTTCGGCGAGCGCACCATGGTCCGCGATTTCACCACCACCATCATGCGCGGCGACCGCATCGGTCTGATCGGTCCCAACGGCAGCGGCAAGACCACGCTGCTCAAGCTGCTGCTGGGCGAACTGCAGCCGGCCAAGGGCGAAGTCAACGCCGGCACCAACCTGCAGATCGCGTATTTCGACCAGTACCGCGCGGTGCTGCGCGAAGACTGGAGCGCGATCGAGAACGTCGCCGAAGGCCGCGATTTCCTCGAGTTCAACGGCAAGCGCAAGCATGTGCATGCCTATCTGCAGGACTTCATGTTCACCCCGGAACGCGCGCGTGCGCCGATTACCCGCCTGTCCGGTGGCGAGCGCAACCGCCTGCTGCTGGCCAAGCTGTTCGCGCAGCCGTCCAACCTGCTGGTGATGGACGAACCGACCAACGACCTGGACGTGGAAACCCTGGAGCTGCTGGAAGAGCTGCTGGGCGAATACACCGGCACCCTGCTGCTGGTCAGCCACGACCGTGACTTCATCGACAACGTGGTCACCTCCACGCTGGTGATGGAAGGCGATGGCGTGATCGGTGAGTACGTCGGCGGCTACAGCGACTGGCAGCGCTATGCGGCCAGCGTGGCGACGCCTGCCGCGGCTCCGGCAGCCAAACCGGCGGCCGCCGCACCGGCTGCAGCTGCGGCACCTGCCGCACCCAAGCGCAAGCTGGCCTACAAGGAAGCGCGCGAACTGGAGCAGCTGCCGAAGACCATCGAGAAGCTGGAAGGCGATGTCGAAGGCCTGACCTCGGCGATGAACGACCCGTCGTTCTACACCCGCAGCAGCGCCGAAGTGACCGCGCACACCCAGCAGCTGGCCAAGGTGCAGGCCGAGCTGGATGCCGCTTACGCGCGCTGGGAAGAGCTGGAAGGCTGAGTATCGGTCGGCGCCAGCAGTGCGCCGATTGATTGATCGAGTCGAGAATCAGTAGATCCACGTCATGCGTGGATGGTGGCATCAGTGCGGACCAAGGTCCGCACCCACCGAAGCCGGTTACACCTCCGTACGGACCAACGGTCCGCACGTACCAATCAACGATCCGCACCCACCGGGGGCCTGCGGTCATTTGACCCCGTGCAGATCCCGCAGCTGGCTCGGCCGGCTGCCGAAATACGCCGCCAGATCGGCGATGTCCTGATCACTCAGGTCCTTCGCCTGTGGCGTCATCAACATGTGCTGGCGGTCACCGGCGCGGTAGGCCTGCAGCGCATGCGCCAGGTAGTCACCGTACTGCCCACCCAGCTTCGGATAGGTCGGATCGATCGGCGCATTGCCATCGGCCCCGTGGCAGTCGATGCAGCTCTGGTTGGTGGCCTTGCCCTTCACCTTGGCGCGGGCTTCACCGGCGGCCTCGCGACCTGCAGGCAGGCCAGCCGAAGAAGAAGAGCCGTGTTCGCCACTGGCATGGCCCGGATCGGCGGCGGATTTCTCGCTGTTTTCCACCTGCGACTGTGAACAGGCCGCCAGCAGCAGGGCAACGGACAGGGCGATGGCGTGACGCAGCGGATGCGCGGCTTTCGACATGGGCGGGCCTTACTTGACGGTGGACAGGTAAACAGAGAGATCGGCGATCTCCTGTTCGCTGAAACTCATCGACTGCGCCTGCATCGTCGGATGCCGGCGCTTGCCCTGGCGGTACTCGGTCAGGGCCTGGGCCAGGTACTGCTGGGTCTGGCCGCCGATCTTCGGCACCCGGTAGCTGGGGTAGGCGTTCTTGTAGCCGGTTATGCCGTGGCACCCCTGGCAGGTGTAGGCCAGCACGCGGCCATTGTCGAAGTTGCCGGTGGGCGCGGCAGGCGCCGGCGCGGCGGCAGGAGCCGGGGCCGGAGCGGGTGTGGCAGGAGCAGGAGCGGGCTGTGCGGCGGCCCCAAGGGGCAGGAGGACGGCCAGAGCGAGACAAGCGGCGAGCGGCTGCGGGCGCATGGTGTCGTTTCCGGGGATTCGGGTCTGGTCGTTCCGGCGTGGGGTACGGAACGCCCCGAGTATAGCCCCAGGTTTCATCTAGCTGAAATGGGGTCGGGCCGACCAGCGGCGTGAAGACACCATGACCTTTGGGATATGGTGTTGCCGTGAAGTGGTGCATTACTTTGCTACCACACCTGTCCACGCATCCTCCAGGGACCTGACGATGTCGCACCCAACCTTCCTGTCCGGCCGTCGCAGCGGAATCTGCGCTGCCGCACTGCTGATCTCCACCTCCCTGCTGCTGGGCGGTTGCGCCGCAGGGCCCAATTCCGAAGCCAAGGCCGCCGAGACCAAGGAGGAGAAGAAGGTCGATACGGTCCCGGTCGAAGTGGCCGTGGCCAGCCATCGCGCGGTCGCGGCCAGTTACACAGGCACCGCCGCGCTGGAACCACGCGCCGAGTCGCAGGTGGTGGCCAAGACCTCCGGTGTGGCGCTGGCGGTGCTGGTCGAGGAAGGCCAGCGGGTCACCGCCGGCCAGCCGCTGGTGCGCCTGGACCCGGACCGCGCACGCTTGGCCGTAGCCCAGAGCGAAGCGCAGATGCGCAAGCTGGAAAACAACTACCAGCGTGCACAGAAACTGGTTGGTCAGCAGATGGTCAGTGCTGCCGATGTCGACCAGCTGCGCTTTGATCTGGAAAACGTCCGTGCGCAGTACCGTCTGGCGACGCTGGAGCTGTCCTACACCACCGTCGTGGCGCCGATTTCCGGTGTGATCGCATCGCGCTCGATCAAGACCGGCAACTTCGTGCAGATCAACACCCCGATCTTCCGCATCGTCGACAACTCGCGCCTGGAAGCCACCCTCAACGTGCCCGAACGCGAGCTGGCCACGCCGCGTGCCGGCCAGCCGGTGACGTTGGCCGCCGATGCGCTGCCGGGCCAGAGCTTCACCGGCACCGTCGATCGCATTGCGCCGGTGGTGGATTCGGGCAGCGGCACGTTTCGCGTGGTCAGCGCCTTCGATGGCGCCGCGCACGCGCTGCAGCCCGGCATGTTCGGGCGCATCCGCATCGATTACGACCAGCGTGCCGATGCGCTCGTGGTGCCGCGCCTGGCGCTGCTCGACGATGGTGAGCCGGCGGTGTTCCGGGTGCGCGAAGGCAAGGTCGCACGCGTTCCGGTCAAGCTGGGTTACGCCGAGGGCCCGTGGGTGGAGATCCGTGATGGCCTGGCGGCCGGTGATCAGGTGGTCACCGCCGGCAAGGTCGCGCTGCGCGACGGTACCGCGGTGCAGGTGATCGCCGATCCGAAGGCAAAGGCGAAGACGGTCGCAGCGGCCGCCAAGCCGGCAGACAAGGCCGGGAGCAAGCAATGACCGCCCCGGGCCACGACCACGGTGCCTCGCCGGCGAGCGATGGCGCCGCCGCCGGCATGCGCGGCGGCCTGGTGGAATTCGCCACCCGCCGCCGCGTGACCATCGCCATGTGCACGGTCACCCTGCTGCTGTTCGGCCTGATCGCGCTGGGCAACCTCAAGGTCAACCTGTTGCCCGACCTGAGCTACCCGACGCTGACCGTGCGCACCGAGTACACCGGTTCGGCGCCGACCGAAATCGAAACCCTGATCACCCAGCCGGTCGAAGAGGCCGTCGGCGTGGTCAAGAACCTGCGCAAGCTGAAGTCGGTTTCGCGAACCGGCCAGAGCGACGTGGTGCTGGAGTTCGCCTGGGGCACCAACATGGACCAGGCCAGCCTGGAGGTGCGTGACAAGATGGAAGCGCTGAACCTGCCACTGGAGGCCAAGGCCCCGGTGCTGCTGCGCTTCAATCCGTCCACCGAGCCGATCATGCGCCTGGTGCTGTCGAACAAGGTGGCGCCGACCAGCGATGCCGATGCGGTCCGCGAGCTGACCGGCCTGCGCCGCTATGCCGATGAAGACCTGAAGAAGAAGCTGGAGCCGGTGGCCGGCGTGGCAGCGGTCAAGGTCGGTGGCGGCCTGGAAGATGAGATCCAGGTCGACATCGACCAGCAGAAGCTGGCCCAGCTGAACCTGCCGATCGACACCGTCATCAAGCGCCTGAAGGACGAGAACATCAACATCTCCGGCGGTCGCCTGGAGGAGGGGTCGCAGCGCTTCCTGGTGCGCACCGTCAACCAGTTCGCCGACCTGGAGGAGATCCGCAACCTGCTGGTCACCACCCAGGGCTCGAACGGAAGTGCAGCCGACTCGGCATTGCAGCAGATGTTCAACATCGCCGCGTCGACCGGTTCGGCGGCAGCCATCGCGGCGGCTTCGGCGGCGCAGAGCGCATCGTCCGGTGGTGGCTCCAGCGTGGTCGCCAACGGTGTGCCGGTGCGCCTGAAGGACGTGGCCACCGTGCGCCAGGGCTACAAGGAGCGCGAAGCGGTGATCCGCCTGGGCGGCAAGGAATCGGTTGAACTGGCCATCTACAAGGAAGGCGACGCCAATACCGTGTCCACCGCCGAAGCGCTGCGCAAGCGCCTGGAGCAGATCAAGGGCACGTTCCCGTCCGATGTCGAGATGACCACCATCGAGGACCAGTCGCGCTTCATCGAGCACGCCATCGCCGACGTCAAGAAGGATGCGGTGATCGGTGGCCTGCTGGCGATCCTGATCATCTTCCTGTTCCTGCGCGATGGCTGGAGCACGTTCGTGATCAGCCTGTCGCTGCCGGTCTCGATCATCGCCACGTTCTTCTTCATGGGCCAGCTCGGCTTGAGCTTGAACGTGATGTCGCTGGGCGGCCTGGCACTGGCCACCGGCCTGGTGGTGGACGACTCGATCGTGGTGCTGGAGAGCATTGCCAAGGCCCGCGAGCGTGGCCTGGGCATCCTGCAGGCAGCGATCGTCGGTACCCGCGAAGTGAGCATGGCGGTGGTCGCCTCGACCCTGACCACCATCGCCGTGTTCCTGCCGCTGGTGTTCGTCGATGGCATCGCCGGCCAGCTGTTCCGCGACCAGGCATTGACCGTGGCGATCGCCATCGCGATCTCGCTGCTGGTGTCGATGACGCTGATTCCGATGCTGAGCTCGCTGAAGGGTCGGCCGCCGCTGGCATTCCCGGAAGAGGCGCCGAACGAACCGTGGCAGCCGCAGAACCGCTGGCAGAAGCCGGTGGCGCTGGGCCGTCGTGGTGCCGTCGCAACCGCGCGCTGGAGCTTCTATGCGCTGGCCTGGCTGGTCGTACGTGCGTGGCGGGGCGTCGTGGCAGTGGTTGGCCCGGTGATGCGCAAGGCCAGCGATCTGGCAATGAAGCCCTACGCCGGTGCCGAGCGCGGCTATCTGCGCCTGTTGCCGAGCGCGCTGGCCCATCCGGGCAAGGTGCTCGGCGTGGCCACGATCATCTTCGTGGCGACCATGGCGCTGGTGCCGATGCTCGGTGCCGACCTGATCCCGCAGCTGGCGCAGGACCGTTTCGAGATGACGGTGAAGCTGCCGGCCGGCACACCGCTGAAGCAGACCGATGCGCTGGTGCGTGAGCTGCAGCTGGCCCACGGCAACGGCGAGGGCGTGGCCTCGCTGTACGGTGTCAGTGGCAGCGGCACCCGCCTGGATGCCAGCCCGACCGAGAGCGGCGAGAACATCGGCAAGCTGACCGTGGTGATGGAAGGCGGTGGCAATGCACGCACTGAAGCCGAGATCACCGAGCGCCTGCGCGACAGCATGGGCCAGCATCCGGGGGCACAGGTCGACTTCGCGCGGCCGGCGTTGTTCAGCTTCTCCACGCCGCTGGAAATCGAGCTGCGCGGGCAGGACATGGCGACATTGGAAGTAGCTGGCCAGCGCCTGGCGGCGATGCTGCGTGGCAATGCGCACTACGCCGACGTGAAGTCCACGGTGGAAGAGGGCTTCCCGGAAATCCAGATCCGCTTCGACCAGGAACGTGCCGGTGCGCTGGGCCTGACCACCCGCCAGATCGCCGACGTGGTGGTGAAGAAGGTGCGCGGCGACGTGGCCACCCGCTACAGCTTCCGCGACCGCAAGATCGACGTGCTGGTGCGTGCTCAGGAAGGCGACCGCGCCAGCGTGGAGAGCATCCGCCGGTTGATCGTCAATCCGGGCAGCACCCGGCCGGTCACGCTGGATGCGGTGGCCGACGTGGTTGCCACCACCGGCCCCAGCGAGATCCATCGCGCCGACCAGACCCGCGTTGCGGTGGTCTCGGCCAACCTGCGCGACATCGACCTCGGCGCGGCCATGCGCGAAGTGCAGCAGATGGTGGCCGAACAGCCGCTCGGCGCGGGTGTCGGCCTGCACATCGGTGGCCAGGGCGAGGAACTGGCGCAGGCGGCGAAGTCGCTGATCTTCGCCTTCGGCCTGGCGATCTTCCTGGTCTACCTGGTGATGGCCTCGCAGTTCGAATCGCTGCTGCATCCGTTCGTGATCCTGTTCACCATCCCGCTGGCGCTGGTCGGCGCGATCCTGGCACTGATGCTGACCGGCAAGCCCATCTCGGTGGTGGTGTTCATCGGCCTGATCCTGCTGGTCGGCCTGGTCACCAAGAACGCGATCATCCTGATCGACAAGGTCAACCAGCTGCGCGAGGCCGGCGTGGCCAAGCACGAGGCGCTGGTGGAAGGTGCACGCTCGCGCCTGCGGCCGATCATCATGACCACGCTGTGCACGCTGTTCGGCTTCCTGCCGCTGGCGGTGGCGATGGGCGAGGGCGCCGAAGTACGCGCGCCGATGGCGATCACCGTGATCGGTGGCCTGCTGGTGTCGACCCTGCTGACCCTGCTGGTGATCCCGGTGGTCTACGACCTGATGGACCGCCGTGGTGACGCCTACTACCGCGAGCGTGGCCGCAAGCACGCCGGCGAGATCGAGCCGGGCGCAGCAGGCAGCGCGGCGGGTGCGGAGGAGCCGGCATGAGTGTTGCCGAGTTCTCCATCCGCCGCCCGGTCACCACCATCATGTGCTTCGTGTCACTGGTGGTGATCGGCCTGATCGCCTCGTTCCGGTTGCCGCTGGAAGCGTTGCCGGACATTTCCGCGCCCTTCCTGTTCGTGCAGATTCCGTACACCGGTTCAACCCCGGAGGAAGTGGAGCGGACCATCATCCGCCCGGTGGAGGAATCGCTGGCGACGATGACCGGCATCAAGCGCATGCGCTCGTCGGCCACCTCCGAGGCGGCGCTGATCTTCATCGAGTTCAGCGACTGGGACCGCGACATCGCCATCGCCGCCTCCGATGCACGCGAACGCATCGACGCGATCCGCAGCGATCTGCCGGACGACCTGCAGCGCTACAACGTGTTCAAGTGGTCCAGCAGCGACCAGCCGGTGCTGAAGGTGCGCCTGGCCAGCACCAGCGACCTGACCACCGCTTACGACATGCTCGACCGCGAGTTCAAGCGGCGCATCGAGCGTATCCCCGGCGTGGCCCGCGTCGACATCACCGGCGCGCCGCCGAACGAGGTGGAGATCGCCATTGATCCGAACCGGCTCAACGCGCATGGGCTGAGCATCAACGAGCTGAGTGACCGCCTGCGCACGCTGAACTTCTCGATCTCGGCCGGGCAGATCGACGACAACGGCCAGCGCGTGCGCGTGCAGCCGGTGGGCGAGATCACCGACCTGCAGGAAATGCGCGACCTGGTGATCAACGCCAAGGGCCTGCGCCTGGGCGACATCGCCGACGTGCGCCTGAAGCCGGCGCGGATGAACTACGGGCGCCGCCTGGACGGCAACCCGGCGGTCGGGCTGGATATCTTCAAGGAGCGCAGTGCCAACCTGGTGGAGGTGTCGCGCGCGGCGCTGGCCGAGGTTGAAGCGATCCGTGCCGAAGCGTCGATGCGCGACGTGCAGATCAAGGTGATCGACAACCAGGGCAAGGCGGTGACCTCCTCGCTGCTGGAACTGGCCGAGGCCGGTGCGGTCGGCCTGATCCTGTCGATCACGGTGCTGTTCTTCTTCCTGCGCCATTGGCCGTCCACGCTGATGGTGACCCTGGCCATTCCGATCTGCTTCACCATCACCCTGGGTTTCATGTACTTCGTCGGGGTGACGCTGAACATCCTGACCATGATGGGCCTGCTGTTGGCGGTGGGCATGCTGGTCGACAACGCCGTGGTGGTGGTGGAGAGCATCTACCAGGAGCGCGAGCGCATGCCGGGACAGCCGCGCCTGGCCTCGATCATCGGCACCCGCAACGTGGCCATCGCGCTCAGTGCTGGCACCTTGTGCCACTGCATCGTGTTCGTGCCGAACCTGTTTGGCGAGACCAACAACATCAGCATCTTCATGGCGCAGATCGCGATCACCATCTCGGTCTCGCTGCTGGCCTCCTGGCTGGTCGCGGTCAGCCTGATCCCGATGCTGTCCGCGCGCATGGCCACGCCCAAGCTGGTGCACTCGCAGACCGGACTGATCGCGCGGCTGCAGCGCCGCTACGCCAGGCTGCTGGACTGGTCGCTGCACCATCGCGGCTGGAGCCTGCTCGGCATCGTGCTGGTGGTGCTGGTCAGCCTGGTGCCGATGAAGCTGACCAAGGTCGACATGTTCGGTGGGGATGGCGGCAAGGACATCTTCATCGGCTACATGTGGAAGGGCGCCTACACCTATCGGCAGATGTCCGAGGAGGTGGCGCGCGTGGAGAACTGGATCGACGCCAACCGCGAGCGCCTGCACGTCAAGCAGGTGTACTCCTGGTACAGCGAGCAGGAAGGCAGCTCGACCGTGGTCACCCTGGACGAGAAGTACGCCAAGGACATCAAGGCGCTGCAGGAAGAGCTGCGCAAGGGCCTGCCGAAGTCGGCCCGCACCGACTACTTCGTTGGCAACCAGGGCGGTGATGGCGGCGGTGGCGGCAACCAGGGCGTGCAGGTGCAGCTGGTGGGCGACTCCAGTTCGATGCTGCAGGAGATCGGCCAGGAAGTGGTGCCGCTGCTGGCCCAGCGTGCCGAGCTGCGCGACGTTCGCATCGACAACGGCGAGAAGGGCGGCGAGCTGAAGGTGCGCGTCGACCGCGAGCGCGCCGCGGCGTTCGGCTTCAATGCCGAGCAGGTCGCCAGCTTCGTCGGCCTGGCCCTGCGCGGTGCGCCGATGCGCGAGTTCCGCCGCGGCGACAATGAAGTACCGGTATGGGTGCGCTTCGCTGGCGCCGAGCAGAGCAGCCCGGAAGACCTGGCCGGCTTCAGCGTGCGCACCGGCGACGGTCGCAGCGTGCCACTGCTGAGCCTGGTCACCGTTGACGTCGGTTCATCGGCGACCCAGATCGGTCGTACCAACCGCCAGACCACGCTGACCATCAAGGCCAACCTGGCCGAGAAGGTCACCGCGCCCGATGGCCGCAAGGCGATGGAATCGGTGCTCAAGCCGATGAACTTCCCGGCCGGCTATGGCTTCACCTTCGATGGCGGCGACTACGGCAACGACGACGAAGCGATGCAGCAGATGGTGTTCAACCTGCTGATCGCGCTGGTGATGATCTACGTGGTGATGGCGGCGGTGTTCGAGTCGCTGCTGTTCCCGGCGGCGATCATGAGTGGCGTGCTGTTCTCGATCTTCGGCGTGTTCTGGCTGTTCTGGATCACCGGTACCTCGTTCGGGATCATGTCCTTCATCGGCATCCTGGTGCTGATGGGCGTGGTGGTGAACAACGGCATCGTGATGATCGAGCACATCAACAACCTGCGGCGCGGCGGCATGGGACGCACGCAGGCGCTGGTGGAGGGCTCACGCGAGCGATTGCGCCCGATCATGATGACGATGGGCACGGCGATCCTGGCGATGGTGCCGATCTCGCTGACCAACACGCAGATGTTCGGCAACGGCCCGGAGTACGCGCCGATGGCGCGCGCGATTGCCGGCGGCCTGGCGTTCTCCACGGTGGTCAGCCTGTTGTTCCTGCCGACCATCTATGCGGTGCTGGATGACCTGCGCAATGCCGTGACGCGGTTGATCCGCCGCGCGCGTGGAGTGGAAATGGTAGAGCCGGGCGCTGCCCGGCTGTAATGCACATCAACGTGTTGTGGTGTGGGGGAGGCCGGTCGTAGTGGGGCGGCCTCCCCTTTTTCTGCCGGGCATGGCGTGCCAACCAACGTTGGCACCTACCGGTAGCGCCGGGCCATGCCCGGCGGAACCATCAACCCGCCACCTTGCCCCACACCTTGAACGTGGTCAGCCACAGGCCGAGCATGCTGCCGATGTTGGTCAGCATGAACGTCAGCACCACGCGCGTGACCCGATTGCGGTACCAGCCCTTCAGGCTCTGCGCGTCGTCGCGCAGCTTCAGGAAGTCCTCGTACGCCGGCTTGCGCAGGCGCGCTTCCACCAGCGCCGAGAACGCGCCGGTCGGGATGCTCAGGCGGAACGGCTTGAACGGGGCCACCGCGATCGCGGTGAGGATGCTCAGCGGGTGACCGCCTGCCAGCAGGCAGCCCAGGCCCGCCAGGCCGCCGGTATACATCGCCCAGGTCGCCAGCAGTTCGGTGCCCACGCCCAGACCACCGCGGTAGAAGCCCACGCCGATGCCGGTCGCCACGATGGCCAGGATGCCCAGCGTGAACCACGGAATGTTGCGCTTCTTCGGCACCGCCTCCAGCTCGGCGCGCAGCGGTGCAGGTGCCTCGGTGTCGGTTTCCAGGTAACGCGCCAGGCCTGCCAGGTGACCCGCACCGACAACCGCCAGCACTTCACGCTGCTGCGGGTTGTGTTCTTCGCGCAGGCGCGTGGCCATGTAGCGGTCGCGCTCGCCGATGATGGTCTCGTACAGTGCCGGGCTCTCGCTGGCGAACTCGCCGAAGCTCGATTCCAGCATGTCGCCCTGCTTGAGCTTTTCGATCTCGTTCTCGCCCACTTCCTCGGACGAGAACAGGCCGGCGCCGAGACCGGCAACCAGCTTCAGCTTGCCGAAGAAGCCCAGCCGCTGCGAGGCGCGGCGGAAGGTCAGGCCGACCTCGCGGTCGATCAGGTGCACCGGCAGGTCGCGTTCGCGCGCCAGTTCCACCGCGCGCTTCAGTTCCGCGCCCGGCTCGATGTCGAGCTGTTCGGCCAGGCGGCGCTGGTAGGCGGACAGGGCCAGGTTGGCGGCGAACAGAGCGACGCGGCCCTTGCGGATCACCTCGACCAGGTCGAGCTTGGCCAGCGTGTCCGGGTCGCTCAGCGCCTGCAGGCGCTGCGGGTCCAGTTCAACGGCCACCGCGTCGAAGCGACCGCTGTCGATGGCTTTCTCCACCGCCTCGACGCTGGCGCGTGAGACATGGGCGGTGCCCAGCAGGGTGTAGCGCACGCCGTCGCGTTCAACAACGCGTACCGGCTGGCCGGCGAACAGGTCGTCGCCGGTCTCAGGAAGGGTTTCGGTCATGGGTTCATTCATTGGAAGGTGCAGTGTCGGCGCCATCGCCGAGCGCGCGCTGCATCTGCACGGTATCCAGCCAGCGGCCATGCTTGCGGCCGAGGCCACGGAACACGCCGACCAGCTCGAAGCCGAAGCGTTCGTGCAGCTTGATTGAAGCGGTGTTGGTCGGTTCGCCGATCACCGCCACCATCTGCCGGTAGCCACGCGCCACGCAGGCGTCGATCAACGCCTGCAGCAGGCCGGTGCCGACGCCCTTGCCCTGGAACGCGGCATCGACGTAGACCGAGTTTTCCACGGTCCACTGGTAGGCAACGCGGGTGCGGTAGGTGTTGGCGTAGGCATAGCCGGCCACCTGGCCGTCAATCTCGGCGACCAGGTAGGGGAAGCCGCGGTCGATGATGTCGCGCATGCGGCGCAGCATCTCGGACGCGTCCGGGATGTCGTACTCGTAAGTGTTGACGAAGTCGGTCACTTCCACCGCGTAGATCGCGGTGATCGCGGCGATGTCGGCCGGGCCGGCATCACGGATGAGGACGGCCATGCGCGGGCTCCGGCTCAGTCGATGTAGCGCTTGAGCAGGTCGCCGTAGGCATCGATGCGGCGGTCGCGCAGGAACGGCCAGATGCGGCGCACATGCTCGCTGCGCTGCAGGTCGACATCGCACAGCAGAACCGTGGCATCGGTGCCGGCTTCGGCCAGGAATTCGCCCTGCGGGCCCAGCACGTGGCTGTTGCCCCAGAACTGGATGCCGGAGGCGCCCAGCGGCGAGGCCTCGTGGCCGACGCGGTTGCAGCTCAGCACCGGCAGGCCGTTGGCCACGGCGTGGCCGCGGTGGCTCAGCACCCAGGCGTCGCGCTGGCGGGTCTTCTCGTCCTGCACGTCGTCCGGGTCCCAGCCGATCGCGGTCGGGTAGAGCAGCAGTTCGGCACCGGCCAGCGCCATCAGGCGCGCCGCTTCCGGGTACCACTGGTCCCAGCACACCAGCACGCCAAGGCGACCCACCGAGGTATCGATCGGCTTGAAGCCGATGTCGCCCGGGGTGAAGTAGAACTTCTCGTAGAAACCCGGGTCGTCCGGGATGTGCATCTTGCGGTACTTGCCCAGCAGCGTACCGTCCTTCTCGAACACCACGGCGGTGTTGTGGTACAGGCCGGCGGCGCGGCGTTCGAACAGCGAGCCGACCAGCACCACGCCATGCTTCTTCGCCAGTGCGCCCAGGCGCTCGGTGCTGGGGCCCGGAATCGGCTCGGCCAGGTCGAATTCGTCCACCGATTCGTGCTGGCAGAAGTACGGACCGTTATGCAGTTCCTGCAGCAGCACCAGCTTGGCACCCTGCGCAGCCGCCTCGGCCACGCGTGCTTCGATCACCGCCAGGTTGGCGGCGGCATCACCGTGGTTGCGCTCCTGGATCAGGGCGACGGTAAGGGGGCTGCGCGAGTTCATGCGGGGCGTTCCTGCGGGGGAAAACCAGCATGTTAGCGCGGATGGACGGCGACGGCGTGTCGCGCGCTGAATGGGTGCGATCGGTAGTGCCGGCCGCGGGCCGGCAATCCCGTGGATCCATCAGGCAGTGCGGGGT
>NZ_JAPTFQ010000085.1:0-19060 GCF_030985535.1 Stenotrophomonas sp. Sm2128 | reverse complement strand
ACCCCGGACAGATCGCGCGCGTGCCAGCCGCGAAGAGGATACGAGGTAGAGCAGAAGCAGGAGCATCCACGCGTGGCGTGGATCTACCCGGAGCTGTCGTTGAGTCCGCCTTCAAGCGAGCCGAGCACCGCAGGTCCGGCGAGGGCGAAGAGGCGCGGGTGTTTGAGCGCAGCGAGTTCCGCGCCGTCCCTCGACGGACCGAGGAGCGCAGGGTACCGGCGTGCGCAGCACGTCGGCTCGCGGCCGGCGGAGCGTTTCTTTTGGTTACTTTTCTTTCCGCGGAAAGAAAAGTAACGCGCGACCCAGGATCAGTTGAGGACCAAGCCAGCCGCAAGGCGCAAATCACCCCAGCATCTCCAGCCCACGCACCTCAGTAATGCCCAGCCCCGGCACGTCGCTGATGCTGATCTCCGATTCGTTGAAATGCACGCCGCCGCTAACCGGGTCGAACTGGCCCAGCGAGGGACCGTCGAGGTCAACCTTGGTGATCACATCACTCTTGGCCACGGCCAGGTGCACGGCGGCGGCCACGCTGATGCTCGACTCGATCATGCAGCCGATCATGCACGGCACGCCGTAGATGCCGGCGATGTCGGCGATGCGGATCGCGTTGGACAGGCCGCCGGTCTTCATCAGCTTGATGTTGATGATGTCGGCCGCGCGCTGCTGGATCAGGTCCATCACCTGGCTGGGACTGAACACGCTTTCGTCGGCCATCACCGGCGTGTTGACGCGATCGGTGACGTACTTCAGGCCGCTGATGTCAGCCGCCTTCACCGGTTGTTCCAGCAGCTCCAGTACCACGCCGGCCTCTTCCAGCGTACGCATCGCATGCACCGCCTGCTTGGCGGTCCAGCCCTGGTTGGCATCCAGGCGCAGCAGGGCGCGGCCTTCCACGGCGGCATGGATGGCCTTGACCCGTTCGATGTCCAGGCCGATGTCCTTGCCGACCTTGATCTTCAGCGACTCGAAGCCGCGTTCGATCGCCGACAGCGAATCGGCCACCATCTTGTCGATGTAGTCCACGCTGATGGTGATGTCGGTGGTGATCACCGGGTCGCCACCACCGAGCATCTGGTACAGCGGCGCACCGTGCAGCTGCGCCCACAGGTCGTACAGCGCGATCTCCACCGCTGCCTTGGCGCTGGTGTTGCGCTCCATCGCGGTCTGCACCAGCGTGCACAGATGGTTGAGGTTGACCACGTCCTGGCCGATCAGGCGCGGGGCGATGAAGTGGCGGATCGCTTCGATGATCGAGCCGTGCGTATCGCCGGTGATCACCGCGGTGGCCGGGGCTTCACCGTAACCGGTGTTGCCGGTGTCGGTGCGGATCAGTACGACCACGTCTTCCACGGTTTCCACCGTGCGCAGGGCAGTCTTGAACGGCGTCTTCAGCGGCACGCGCAGCATGCCCAGTTCGATGGCAGTGATCTTCATTCAGGGGGTCTTGGCCCGCAGGCGCTGGATGTTGGTGATGCGGTCGATGTAGCGGACGGTATCGCTGGCCATCATCGGCTCCAGCGGCGTGACCGAAACACCATTGAGATGGGCCTGCACACGTCTGCCGTCGGCACCGAACCAGCTGCCGCCCGCCGTATCGTGGATCACCCAGGTGCGGCCGTCGACGTGGCCAATGGCCATCATAACGTGGCCGGGGATGTAGACCAGGTCGCCGACCTGTAGTTCGGTGACCGCACGGTCGCGCGCGGCCTTGCCGACCTTGTCGGTGAACGGCAGGCGATCCAGTGCCGGGCTGACCGCCTGTGCACTGGTATTGCGCGGCAGCAGCACGCCGAAGCTGCGGTAGATCTCGGAGACGAACCCGCTGCAGTCGCGGGTGTCGTAGTCATGGCCCCAGCCGTAGCGCTCGCCCAGGAACTTGAAGGCCTGCTGCAGCAGCAGGCGCGGGGTCAGTGGCAGGTAGTCGGCGGCGGTGTCCTGCGAGCGCGGCAGCAGCGCCGGTACGAGCTTCAGACGCCCATCGGCCTCGCGCACCGGCAACTGCACCACCCACGAGGCATGCGCCTGCTGGCCGTTCACCGGCTCTGACGCAGGCCAGTCGGCCAGCACCGGCAGGCGTACGCCCATGTCCAGCTGCAGGCGCGATACGCGCGGTTCCTCCGGGGTGTAGGCGGTCTGCGCGGTGGCGCCGGTGACAATGCGGTACGGGCCCTTCGTGCCATAGCCGAGCACTGTGGCCTTGTCGCCGCTGGCGATGGCGTCGGCTTCGATCCACGCGCTGTAGCGCTCGCTGTGCACGAACAGCCAGCGGCCGTCGGCACTGCGGTGAACCACCGCGACCTTGTCGCCGGGGAACAGCGCCGATTCCTGGAAGCGGTCGATGTCGGTGTCACCGGCGGTGCTGAAGACGCGCTCGCGGGTGGGGAAGGTACGCAGTGCCGCGCGCTTCACCACCAGCCCATAGGCCGGTGCCACCTGGGCAGGAATCGCATCGAGGCCGAGGTTGGCTTCGATGCCGCTGCGCAGCGCGGGGGCGATGGCCTGGCCCGTCTCGTTGAACAGTGCACGCGTGGGCCAGCTGGACAGCGCGCTGATGCTGGCACGCACCGTCGCCGCATCAAGCTGGGCGGGCAGTGTGGCGATGTCCTGGATATGGCTGTCCTGCGCCCGCATCCGCGCGTTCTGCGCCTCGATCTGTGTGCGATCCAGAATCGGCGCATCAGCGTTGTCCAGGCGCGCGGCCCAGTACTGCGGGGTGAGGTAGGCCTCGTGCAGGCCGATCACATAGGGCAGCGGCGCACCCGGGTCGGGCGGTGGTGCCGCCTGTGCAAAGGCTGGTGCGGCCAGCAGGCACAGGGCCAGGGTCAACCGGCGCGGCCAACGCCGGTGCGGTTCGCGGGAAGCCAGGCTCATGCGGTGCACACCCTCCTCGAATGCCTGTTGGAATATTTATTCCTTTTGGCATCGAAAGCAAGAATAAATTATTGACCGGCATCCCGGCCCGTGTTACACAGCCGTTACCACCCGCGCTGGGGAAGTGTCGCTGTGGATCCTGCCGTTCGCAAACCGCGTCTGCCTGCTGCTGCCGGCCTGTGTGCCGCGCTGCTGCTGTGGGCGTCGGCCACGCAGGCGGCAGACGGGCGCAGCAGCCAGCAGCGTGCGCGCGAAACGCAGGTGATCGACCTGATCGACAGCGGCCGCTTCAGCGACGCCGATGCGCTGCTGGCGGCCGGGAGCGATGCTGCCGAAGGCGCGTTCCAGCGTGAGCGCATGCGCCGCATCCGCCAGGATTTTTCCCTCGACGAAACCGCCGCCAAGGCGGCCGTGCGCCGCTGGATTCCCGACCTGACCGACGAGGAGTTCGCGCGGTGGGATCAACTCGGCCTGATCGAGCATCTCGATATCGATGGCACGCGTTGGTATTTCAAGCGCGCACCGTCGAACCTGTTCCTGCTCAGTGACGAAGCACGCGCACGCCGCCGCGCGGATGCACCGATGTCACCGCCGGGCCCGAACGAAGTGCTCAACGCGCACCACGCGCGCGTGCTTGCCGCGGCCGAACAGAGTGGCCAGGCGTCCGTACTGCCGCAGCGTGTTGAGTTCACTCAGTCGCTCACGGTGAAAGCCGATGCCGTCCCGGCGGGTGAAACCGTACGCGCCTGGATTCCATACCCGCGCGAGATCCCGGGCCAGCAGGAACAGGTGCAGTGGCTGGGCAGCGCCCCGGCCAAGGCACGGGTGGCACCGGCCAGTACCCTGCAGCGCACCGCCTATCTGGAAGCCAAAGCCGTAGCCGGCAAGCCGACCCGGTTCGAGATCCGCTATGCGGTAACGGTCTTCGCGCGACACACCGCGATCGATCCCGCGAAGGTGCAGGCCACCCCGAATGATCCCGCATTGAAGCCCTATCTGGCCGAGCAGCTGCCACATGTGCGCTTCACCCCGGCGCTGAAGCTGTTCTCCGACCAGGTGCTGCAGGGCGAGACTCGCCCCTATGAAGTGGTGCGCAAGCTGTTTGCTGCCGTGGACCGCATTCCATGGGCCGGTGCGCGCGAATACTCGACGCTCAGCAACATCAGCGATTACGGGCTGCGCGCCGGCCATGCCGACTGTGGCCAGCAGACCCTGCTGCTGATTGCGCTGCTGCGCATGAACGGCATTCCTGCACGCTGGCAGTCGGGCATGGTGTTCTCCGACGATGGCAGCGGCTACAACAACCTGCATGACTGGGGACAGGTTTACCTGGCGCCATACGGCTGGCTGCCGATGGACGTGACCACCGGCGCGCTTGCCAGCGATGTGCCTGCACTGCGCGATTTCTATCTGGGTGGCCTCGACGGCTACCGCATTGCTTTCAACGACGATTTCGGCCAGCCCTTCGTGCCGGCCAAGCAGCACTTCCGCTCGGAAACGGTCGACTCGCAGCGCGGCGAGGCCGAGTGGGCAGGCGGCAACCTGTACTTCGACCAATGGAGCTACGACTTCCAGTGGCGGGTACTGCCAGCCAGGCAACGCTAGCGCGACACATCGCATTCCACACCATTCAATTCTTGCAGGAGAGAGCAGGGGATGAAGGCTTACAGCATCAAGCGGGCGGCGTTGTGCGTCGCCCTCGGGGCGTGTCTGGGCGTAGTGCTGCCCGGCATCGCGATGGCACAGAACGTGAGCGGTGCAGTCGCCGGCCGTGCAACCGCCGGTGACCAGGTGACCGTGGTCAGCAGCAGCACCGGCCTGACCCGTACCGTCACCGTAGGCGCCGATGGCAGCTACCGCCTCGGCCAGCTGCCGGTGGGCGACTACCAGCTGCAGCTCAGCCGCGATGGCCAGAAGCTGGGCGACCAGGTATCGGTGAGCGTTGCCGTCGGCGGTACCACCACGGTCAATCTGGGCAGCGGCGGCGGTGTCACCAACCTGGATGCACTGCAGGTGGTTGGCACCCGCGTGGTCAACCGCGTGGATGTGTACTCCACCGAAACCTCGTTCAACATCAACCGCCAGGAGATCTCGCGGCTGCCGGTAGCGCAGGACCTGTCCGCGGTCGCGCTGATGGCGCCGGGCGTGGTCGGCGGCAACTCGTCATTCGGAGGCCTGTCGTTCGCCGGTTCATCGGTGGCCGAGAATGCGGTCTTCATCAACGGCCTGAATGTCACCGACATGTATACCCGTCGTGGCTTCAGCACCGCGCCGTTCGCCTTCTTCAAGGAATTCCAGGTCAAGACCGGTGGCTACTCGGTCGAGTTCGGCCGCTCCACCGGTGGCGTGATCAATGCAGTGACCCGTTCGGGCAGCAACGAGTTCGAAGGCGGCATTGAAGTCACCGCCGAGCCCAGTGCGTGGCGCGCCAGTGGCGGCGATCATTTCCACCGCGACGGCACCCCGCATTCCTACGGAAGCCGCGACAACAACTCCTTCCTGAAGACCAACGTCTGGGGTTCGGGGCCGATCGTCAAGGACAAGCTGTTCCTGTTCGCGATGTACGAGGACCGCAGCGACAAGGGCCACAACACCTCATCCGATGGCAGTACCTGGTTCAAGAACGACTCCGGCAACGGCTTCTGGGGTACCAAGCTGGACTGGAACATCAACGACAACCACAGCCTGGCGCTGCTGGCGTTCTCCGACGAGGGCGATGTCACCAACGCGTCGTACGGCTACAACTGGAATGCGGACCGGATCGGTTCCTGGGGCGGCGACTCGGTCACCGAGACCGGCGGCCGCAACTGGTCGGCCACCTACACCGGCCACTTCGGCCAGAATTTCACCGCGCGCGCCATGGTCGGCCAGAACAAGCAGCGTGCCTTCACCAATTCGTCGCTGGACCAGGCCTGCAGCCCGGTGTTCACCGACAGCACCTACGGCCCGCGGCTGGGCAAGCTGCAGGGGCTGCGCGCGGGCTGCCACCCGACCGGCGCGGCGGTGGCCGAGCGCGATGACACCCGCGATGTCGCGCGCCTGGATTTCGAATGGCAGCTCGGTGATCACCTGCTGCGCTTCGGTGTCGACCGCGAACTGATGACCACCAAGCAGTCCACCCGTTATCCAGGGCCGACCGAGCTGAGCTACACCGCCTACGTGGCGCGGCCCGGCGATGAAGTGTGGGATGGCGCAAACGCCTACGTACCGGCTGGCGTCACCGAGATGCTGCGCGCTCGCAACCGCCGCTCCGGCGGCACCTTCGAGACCGAGGCCAATGCCTTCTATCTGGAAGACATCTGGAACATCACCCCGAATCTGATGCTGAACCTCGGCGTGCGCTGGGACCGCTTCGAGAACCGCACCGCCGCCGGCAAGGCGTTCATCAAGATGGACGACCTGATCGCGCCACGCGTCGGTTTCTCGTGGGACATGCGCGGTGACGGCAGCACCAAGCTGTTCGGCAACGCCGGCCGTTACTACCTGCCGGTCACCAACAACATCAACGTGAACTTCGCCGGTGGCCTGACCGACGAATACAGCTATTACGTGCTGAACGGCTGGGAGCAGAAAACCTCGCCGACCGGTTCGCCGTACATGGCACCGATTGTCGGCCAGCAGATCGGGCCGACCGACACCCGCATGAACACCGGCGGTGCCGACCTGCGCCAGAGCGTGGACCGCGACCTGAAGGCGGTCTACCAGGACGAATACATCCTGGGCTTCCAGAACATGATCAACCAGGCCTGGTCGTGGGGCGTCAACGCCACCTACCGGCGCATGACCCGCGCGCTGGATGACATCCGCATCAACTACACCCCGTGCGGCCCGACCCCCAGCACGCTGTGGCCGATCGCCAACCCGGGCGAGAGCCTGACGATCTGGGGCGACAAGAGCATCGGTTGCGCCAACGAAGGCTGGATCACCATCGACACCGCCAACAGCGGCTATCGAAAGGGCGGCAGTGGCGAGGTGATCGGTTACTCCAAGCCCAAGCGCACCTACAAGGCGCTGGAGTTCCAGATCGACCGTGCGTGGGACGAGAAGTGGATGTTCAACGCGTCCTATCTGTGGTCGAAGAGCGAGGGCAACTTCGAAGGCCCGGTAAACTCCGATACCAACTACGGCGACACCGGCATGGTGCAGTTCTGGGACCACCCGGCCACCAACGAACGTTATGGCGTGCTGTTCAACGATTTCCGCCATCAGTTCAAGCTGCGTGCCGCGTATGCGCTGAACAAGCAGTGGTCGTTCGGCACCACGCTTCAGGTGCAGTCCGGTGGCCCGATCACCGCCTACGGCGTGATGTGGCCGAACGACTCCATCGCCGGTGGCAGCACGTCCAGTGAAGGCAGTGGTGGTGGCACCGGTTGGCTGTGCGTGGCCAACTGTTCGGGCCCGTACAACCAGCGCCAGTTCGAGTACAGCCCGCGCGGCGCGTTTGGTCGCCTGCCGTGGACCTGGACCATGGGCGCCAACGTGACCTGGCGCCTGCCGGTGGAGGGCATCGACCTCAGCGCCCGGTTGTCGGTGTACAACCTGTTCAACAACCAGAAGACCATCAACGTGCACCAGCGCTACGAGGCGCAGCCCGGCCAGTATCGCGAGGCGACGTTCGCTACCGGTACGCGCTGGCAGGCACCGCGCTACACCCAGCTGGTGGTGACCTGGAACTTCTGAGGCCACGACCCGCGCCGTCCACCGTGACGGCGCGGGCAATGGAGGGGGCACCCGCATGCATCATCTGCTGATCCTCGCGGCGGCACTGGCCGCACCGTCCGCTTCGTCGGTCGACAGTGCAGCCATCGAGGCCGACATCGCCACCGTGGTCCGGGCCGAGCATCTGCCCGGGATGGCGCTGGCGGTGGTCGAGAATGGGCAGGTTGTCTATCGCCACGCGGCCGGCGCGCGCGGTGACGGCGGCCGCATCGACGAGGACACGCTGTTCAAGATCGCCTCCAACAGCAAGGCGATGACCGCCGCACTGCTGGCGCGGTTGGTGCAGCAGGGCACGCTGCGCTGGGATGATCCGGTGCAGCGGCATCTGCCGGGCTTCCGCATGCACGATGCGTGGGTGGGCGCGCAGATGCAGGTGCGCGACCTGCTGATCCACAACAGTGGCCTTGGCCTGGGCGCCGGTGACCTGATGCTGTGGCCGGAGCCGAACGCGTTCACCCGTGCCGACATCATTGCGGGGCTGGCGCACCTGAAACCGGTCAGCAGCTTCCGCAGCCACTATGCCTACGACAACCTGATGTATGTGGTGGCCGGCGAGGTGGCGGCGGCAGCGGGTGGCAAGCCGTATGACCAGCTGATGCGCGAGCAGGTGTTCGAACCACTGGCCATGACGCGCTGCCAGGTGGGTGCGTGGTCGGTGAAACGCGTGGGCAACGTGGCACAGCCGCATGCCTGGCGTGGTGAACGCAACGAGGTGGTGAACGCCGATGCTGCAATCAGCCCGGACTTGCCCTCGATGGCGGCGGGTGGCATTCGTTGTTCGCTGCGTGACATGACACGCTGGATGCAGGTACTGCTCGATCCCGCGCTGGTGCCGGACTGGCTGGGCAGCGAGCAGCGGCGCACGCTGTGGACCCTGCACATGCCGATGCCGTTGGGTGAACGCCAGCGGCGCTGGGACAACGCGCATTTCTACGGTTATGGATATGGCTGGCGGGTGTCGGACATGGACGGGCAGTGGAAGGTGGCGCATACCGGCACGTTGTCGGGCATGTACTCGTCGCTGGCATTGCTTCCTGACCGCAGGGTCGGCGTGGTGATGCTGATCAACGGCGAAGGCGAGGATGCACGCACGGCGCTGATGCAGGCCATGCTGAAGCGCTTCACCGCACCAGACGATGCGCGCCCGGCGATGGAGTACCTGGCCGAACTGAAGGCTGACCGGGCAGCGCAGGCAGCATCTGGCCATCAACGGCCAGCGGCCACCGCCGCACAGCCGGCACGCGGCAATGACCTGCCGCGTTGGCAGGGCCGCTACTCCGACCCCTGGCTGGGCCCGGCTTCGCTGTGCCTGGGCAAGGATGGCCTGCGCTTCAGCGTGGACAAGTCGCCCAGGCTGCAAGCGGCCGTGCTGCAACTGCAGGGGCGCTGGCTGCTGCGCTGGGATACGCTGGGTGACGAGGCGCAGGCGTGGCTGCAGCCGGGCGAGGGCCCGGCACCGACACTGGACCTGCGTGCCATCGATCCGGAAATCGACTTCAGCTATGACTTCCAGGACCTGCATTTCACTCGTACTGGCGACTGCCCTGGCGGCGACCGCCGACGCCGCTGAGCCGCCGCGCGTTTCGCCGGCCACCGATGCGGCCAGCGCCGGATTGGTGGAAATCCGCACATTGTCGCCAGGCATCGACATGGACATCCGATACGCCAATGCCAACAACTTCACCGGCGCGCGCGTGCCCGGCTATGAGGCGCCATCCTGCTACCTGCTGGCGCCCGTGGCGAAAGCGCTGGCGCAGGTAGAACAGGATCTGCGCGCGCAGGGATTTGGCCTGCGCCTCTACGACTGCTACCGGCCGGTGCGCTCGGTGCAGGCCTTCATGGCCTGGGTGAACGATCCGCGCGAACTCTCGCGCAAGGCACAGCAGTACCCGGACCTGGACAAGCCACGGCTGCTGGCCGACGGCTACATCGCCGAGCGTTCTGGCCATAGTCGTGGCGCCACGGTTGATCTTGGCCTGCTGGATTGCCGCACTGGCGCCTGCACGCCGCTGGACATGGGTACCGACTTCGATTTCTTTGGCCCGCGCGCGCATACCCGGACGAGCGGGCTGAGCACTGTGCAGCAGGCGAACCGCCAGCAGCTGGTGCAGGCGATGGCACGCCACGGCTTCGTCAACTATCCGCAGGAGTGGTGGCACTACACCCTGCAGCCCGAACCGAATCCCGGCACCGCGTACGACGTCCCGGTACGGTAGGGGTATCGGCAGGGCTGCGCCCTGCACCCGCGGTAGTGCCGGCCGCTGGCCGGCAACATCAGACGCAACAGCAACAGCGTGCGTTCCGTGGGTTGGCTGGGCGGTGCCGGAGTGCGGGGACGCCGTAAATCCGTCCATGGAGGCTTGGCAGCCGCATCCATGCGGCTGACACCCCGCACTCCGGCACCGCCCAGCCTCTGACAGTTTCCCGCGCGGTCCGTTGTAGAGCCGAGTCCATGCTCGGCTGCTCTTTGTTCGTCGGCTGCTTCTTGTTCAATCGTCGAGATACTCGATCTCGATGGAGATTCATCCACGCATGGCATGGATCTACTGTGGCTACCGGATTGGGTCCGGGGTAGATCCCTTACACTGGCCGCCTCTTCATCCCTGCCCACCCGATGAACCTTCCCCTGCACTTCGGCCTGCTCGGTACCCTGGAAGCCGGCGCCATCGCCCTGCTGGTCGGGCTGCTGGTGTACTTCCTGTGGTCGCAGCTGTGCCGGCTCCTGCACTGGACCGCGGGTCACGCGATCGGGTGGTCCTGTGTCATCGCCGTGATCATCTCCGCCGGCATCGATGCATGGAAGCTGTTCTACATGGGCATCGTGCGGCTGGAGTCGCCGCTGTACGCGCGCCTGTTCCTGGCCACCATCCACGATCCGAACGAACTCGGCAGCCGCGTGGTGCTGGAAATCGCCGGTGCGCTCGCCGGTGTTGCGCTGGGGTGGGTGTTGTTCAGTTCGCGGTCATCGGAAAAAACCGTCGACTGACGCAGGTTTTTCGTTGGTTGCCGGTTAAATCCGGCAGCGCTGAATGCGCATCTTATGAGCTGCTCACTTGCTGCTAACCACCGCGCTAATGCATGCGCGGGGGCGAGTGGTTAATGGCGCGTGTTGACGCGGGTCGCGGGGCAAAATCGATTCAGAAACGGGGTGGCAGGGTAGGTGCCGTGCGGAGACAACACGCCGCGCAACACCACCCAATTGGCAGGAGACACCCCTGATGACTATTCGCAACCGCAAGCCCCTGATCGCCCTGATCGTCGCCGCTGGCAGCGTGCTGGCCATTCCGGCGATGGCCCAGTCGGCCAAGCAGCAGGCGGCGCATGCGCAGAACGAGGCCGCACAGGCCCAGCAGGCGGCTGCACAGGCCGGCCAGGCCGCCGACCAGGCGACCAACGCTGCCGCAGCCGCATCGGCGCAGGCCAACGGCGGTGGCCAGACCTGGGCCAGCATCGATACCGATGGCAACGGCACCATCAGCAAGACCGAGGCGCAGGTGAACGCGGGCCTGGCCCAGGTGTTCGACCAGGCTGATACCAACAAGGACGGCGAGCTGAGCGCCGATGAGTACAAGGCCTACGTGGCCGCGCAGCAGGCCGGTGCGGGTGCCGGCGCGGCCCAGGGCCGCTGATCCACACCTGATTCGGGAAGACCGGTGCATGGGGACCCGGGCGGCTGCGGCCGCCTGGGTTTTTCTCGTCATCGCCACCCCTGTATCCTTGGCCGATGAACACCTCCACGCCTGCGCCGTCGCGCGCCATCGGCCTGGTCGGTTTTGACGGTGACGATACGCTGTGGAAGAGCGAGGACTACTACCGCAAGGCCGAGCAGGATTACCTTGACCTGCTGTCGCGCTACGTCGACGTGCATGACACCCAGACCGCGCGCCACCTGCTGGAAGTGCAGCAGCGCCACCTGGGCACCTTCGGCTACGGCGTGAAGAGCATGACCCTGTCGATGATCGAAGCGGCCATCGACATCACCGCTCAGCGCATCGAGGCCAAGGACATCCAGCGCATTCTGGACATCGGCCACGACACCCTGCGCCACCCGGTCGAGCTGATCGACGGTGTGCGCGAAGCCGTGGCGGCCATCGCCGAGCACTACCCGGTGGTGCTGATCACCAAGGGCGACCTGTTCCACCAGGAAGCCAAGATCAAGGTCGCCAACCTGGGCGAGCTGTTCCCGCGCATCGAGATCGTCTCGGAGAAGGACCCGGAAACCTACGCCCGCGTGCTGGCCGAATTCGATCTGCCGATGCAGCGCTTCGTGATGGTCGGCAACTCGCTGCGTTCGGACATCGAGCCGGTGGTCACCCTCGGTGGCTGGGGCGTGCATACCCCGTATGCAGTGACCTGGGCACACGAGACCCAGCACGGCGTGGCCGACGATGAACCGCGCATGGTCACCGCCGATACCGCCCACGACTGGCCGGCCGCACTGGCGGCGATCGAAGCCAAGGCCGCTGCGGCGGCCTGACAGGGCCCGGCGGCTGCGGCAGAATCGGGGCATGAATTACCGACTGCGCGTGTTGCTGTTGTCCCTGCTGCTGGTGCCGGCCACCGTGCTGGCCCAGCAGACCGCCGAGCGTTCGGCAGCCTACGAGGTGGAGACCGGTGACAGCTGGGTCGATGCCCAGCTGCAGGACATCAACCATTACGCCGAACGCTACCCCGACGCCTTCCTCGACGAGGTCTCGCGCTATGCCGGCGTGCCGCGCGGCTATATCAGCGCGCTGTTCACCACCCATGGCTGGCAGGCCGGGGACATCTACTTCGCCTGTTTCTGGGCCAAGGCCAGTGGCCAGACCTGCCGCGACAGCGTGCGCGCCTTCAGCCAGGACCCGCAGGGCGGCTGGGAGGCGGTGGTGAAGCGCATGCCCACCACGCCGGACAACCTGCATTACCGCGCCGTGCGCCATGCCATCGTGGCCAGCTACCAGCACTGGGACCGGCCGATCACCCTGGATGCCACCCTGAAGCGCCAGCTCAAGCGGTAGTGCCGGCCGCTGGCTGATTCTGGTGGGTGCGAACCTTGGTTCGCACGCCTTTTGCTCCTTCCCCCGCCAGATCAGTGCGAACCAAGGTTCGCGCCCACCAGGCCTGCCCGGGCCAGGCGCCATGTTGCTCTGCATATCGCCGCCGCCGCGCGCTCCGGCGACAATACGGGTCCGAGCTGTTCCCCGTTCCCGTAATCGAGTGACTGATGAGCGCCTCTTTCGTTTCGCCTGATGTGATCCGCCGCCTGTTCGCACAGGCCATGTCCCGCATGTACCGCACCGAAGTGCCGTTGTACGGCACGCTGGTGGAACTGGTGGAGCGGATCAACGCGCAGGTGCTGGAGCAGGACCCGGCGCTGGCCGCGCAGCTGCAGCGCAACGACGAGCGCGCACGCCTGGATGAAGAGCGCCATGGCGCGATCCGCGTCGGCACCGTGCAGGAACTGGCGACGCTGCGCCGCCTGTTCGCCGTGATGGGCATGTACCCGGTCGGCTACTACGACCTGTCGGTCGCGGGCGTGCCGGTGCATTCCACCGCGTTCCGCCCGCTTACCGGCGCCGCGCTGGCACAGAATCCATTCCGCGTGTTCACCTCGCTGCTGCGCCTGGAGCTGATCGAAGACGAAGCGCTGCGTGCCGAATCGGCGAAGATCCTTGCGCGCCGCCGCATCTTCACCGAGGGCGCGCTGGCGCTGATCGACCAGGCCGAGCGTGACGGTGGCCTGGCGCAGGCCGATGCCGAGCGCTTCGTCGAGCAAGCACTGGAAACCTTCCGTTGGCACGGCGATGCCACGGTCGACCTGCCGACCTACCACGCGCTGCACAACGCGCATCGGCTGGTGGCCGACGTGGTCAGTTTCCGCGGCCCGCACATCAATCACCTGACCCCGCGCACGCTGGACATCGACGCGGCGCAGGCGGCGATGATCGAACACGGCATGGCGGCGAAGGCGGTGATTGAAGGCCCGCCGCGCCGTGCTTGCCCGATCCTGCTGCGCCAGACCAGCTTCAAGGCGCTGGAAGAGGCAGTGCATTTCCCGGATGCGGAAGGTGGCGATGCCGGCACGCATACCGCGCGCTTCGGCGAGATCGAGCAACGCGGCCTTGCGCTGACCCCGAAGGGCCGCGCGCTGTACGACCAGCTGCTGTCGCAGGCACGCGATGCCGGTGGTGAAGGCAGCACCGGTGGCGACTACGGCCAGCGCCTGCAGGCGGTGTTCACCAGCTTCCCGGATGACCATGACACGCTGCGCCAGGAAGGCCTGGGGTATTACCGCTACCAGTTGACCGACGCCGGCCGTGCCGCACCGGAGCGCGTGGCCGATTTGCCGGCCGAGGTGCTGGTGGCCGCCGGCTTGGCCACAGCCGACCCGATCGTCTACGAGGATTTCCTGCCGGTCAGTGCCGCGGGCATCTTCCAGTCGAACCTGGGTGGTGAAGAGCAGCGTGCCTATGCCGCACATGCCAACCGCGAGGCCTTCGAGCAGGCCTTGGGCGTGGCGGTGAATGACGAGTTCGAGATCTACGAGCGGCTGCAGGCCGAGTCGCTGGCGGCGCTGCGCGGGTAAACGGCTTGCCGTGGAGCCGAGCGTGGGCTCGGCTCTACAGAGATTCTGCGGAGCGGGCGCTTGTAGAGCCGAGCCATGCTCGGCTGCACAGGGAAGGAGAGTCGAGCATGGCTCGACTCTACAGCCGCGGGCGTCAGCCCCTCATCGTGCCGGTATCCAGCCAGCGCTGGTGCCACGACAGCGCTTCCGGCAGCAGGTGCGGGGTGTGCTTGCCGTAGCTCTCGCGGCTGGCACGGTCGAAGTAGTCCTGCAGCTGCGGGCGGAAATCCGGGTGCGCGCAGTTGTCGATCAGCACCTGCGCGCGCTTGCGCGGAGTCAGCCCACGCAGATCGGCCAGGCCCTGTTCGGTGACGATCACCGACACGTCGTGCTCGGTGTGGTCGACATGGCTGGCCATCGGCACGATCGCCGAGATGGTGCCGTTCTTGGCGGTGGACGGGCTGAGGAACGCCGACAGGAAACCGTTGCGGGCGAAGTCGCCGGAACCGCCGATGCCGTTCATGATCCGCGTGCCCATCACGTGCGTCGAATTGACGTTGCCGTAGATGTCCACCTCGATCATGCCGTTCATGCCGATGCAGCCCAGGCGGCGCACCAGTTCCGGATGGTTGGAGATTTCCTGCGTGCGCATGATGATGCGCTCGCGGTAGAAATCGATGTTCTCCTTGAACGTCTCGTTGGCCTGCGGGCTCAGCGCGAAGCCGGTGCACGAAGCGTAGCTCAGCACGCCATCACGCAGCAGGTCGAGCATGCCGTCCTGGATCACTTCGGTGAACGCGGCCAGGTCGCGGAAACCGCTCTTGGCCAGGCCGGCCAGCACCGCGTTGGGAATGTTGCCCACGCCCGACTGCAGCGGCAGCAGGTTCGGCGGCAGGCGGCCCTTCTTCACCTCATGCTTGAGGAACTCGATCAGGTGCGAGGCGATCTGTTCGCTGGTCGCATCGATCGGGCTGAACGGGCTGTTGCGGTCCGGGCCGTTGGTACGCACCACGGCCACGATCTTGTCCGGGTCGCAGCGCAGCGCGGTGTCGCCGATGCGGTCGTTAGCGTTCACCAGCGGAATCGGCTTGCGGTGCGGCGGCAGCGCGGTGCCGTAGTAGATGTCATGCATGCCGTCGACGCCGGCCGGCTGCCATTCGTTGACCTCGACGATCACCTTCCTGGCCAGGTCCAGCCAGGTCTTGTTGTTGCCGACCGAGGTGGATGGCACCAGCGAGCCGTCCTCGCGGATGGCCGAGACTTCGATCACGGCGGTATCGATCTCGCCGTAGAAGCCGAACCACACGTGCTGGGCAACGTGGCTGAGGTGGATGTCGATGTAGTCCAGCTTGCCCTCGTTGATGCGGTTGCGCGCATCCGGGTCGCTCTGGAACGGCATGCGCATGGCGATGCCATCGGCTTTGGCCAGCGCGCCATCGAGTTCCGGCGCGGTGGAGGCGCCGGTCATCAGCTTGATCTGGAAAGGGTTGCCCTGGGCATGCACCGCTTCGATGCGGCGGGCCAGTTCGACGGGAACGGCCTTGGGATACCCGGAGCCGGTAAAGCCGCTCATGGCCACGGTTTCACCGGGCTGGATCAGCGCGGCTGCGGCCTCTGCGGAGGCCACGCGGTCACGGAGACGCGCGTTGGCGATGCGATCAACAGACATGACGACACGTGTTGCTGGGGGGAATTCCGATTATCGGCCATCCTCATCCGTACGGGGGGTTCTACCTTCGTGGAATGGCTTTTCCCCAGGGGCTCACCCAAACCCGTCGGTTTTGTTTTGCAGTGCAGCGTGCAAAGTGCTTTCGCAGCCCGCACGATGGCCCTGCATCCCGACGTGGGGGAGGGAGCAGAGCCCGCTGGCAGTTCGCTGCAAGCGGGCTTTTTTATTGCCTGTCGCCCAGTATGAATACGCGGTTCCCACTATCGGTAGTGCCGGCCGGGTCGATACAATCAGCCCATGACGCTCGCCACCGCTGACCTGCCCGCCTCCCTGCAGCCCCTTGTCGACCGCGCCCTGGCGCGTCTGGCCCAGGTCCTGCCCGAGCCCATCCCGGCCGACCTGCTGCCGTTGCTGACCCGGCTGGCGGTGGCCAGCGACTTCGCGCTGGACACCCTGGTGCGTCAACCCGCGCTGCTGGCGCAGCTGGCCGCGCCCGGCTGCCCGCCGATCCCGGCGCCGGTGCTCGACCCGCTGCAGCCCAGCGACTGGCCGGCACAGCTGCGGCGCTGGCGTGCGGCGATGTCCACACGGCTGATCTGGCGCGACCTTGCCGGGCTGGACGACGTGGCGCAGACCCTGGCCGGCGCCACCACCCTGGCCGAAGACTGCCTGCGGCTTGCGCTGGAGGCCCTGCAGCAGGAATTCGCCCAGCGCCATGGGGTCATCGCCGATGACCAAGGCACGCCGCAGCAGCTGGTCGTGTTCGGCCTCGGCAAGCTGGGCGGCGGCGAGCTCAACTTCAGTTCCGATATCGATCTGGTCTACGCCTATCCGCACGGCGGCGAATCCGATGGCCCGCGCGCGCTGGCCGCCGAAGAGTATTTCGCCCGCCTCGGCCAGCGCCTGGCCAAGCTGCTGGACGAAACCACCGTCGATGGCTTCAGCCACCGTGTCGACCTGCGCCTGCGCCCGTTCGGCAGCGCCGGCCGCGTCGCGCTGTCGTTCGCGGCGATGGACCAGTATTTCCAGCGCGAGGGCCGCGACTGGGAACGCTACGCGTGGCTGAAGGCGCGCGCGGTGGCCGGCGATATCGCCGCCGGTGAAGCGTGGCTGCAGACCCTGCGCCCGTTCGTGTACCGCCGCTACCTCGATTTCACCGCGCTCGATGGCCTGCGCGAAATGAAGGCGGCGATCACCGCCGAGGTCGCGCGCCGCGAGTTGCACGAGGACATCAAGCGTGGCGCCGGTGGCATCCGCGAAATCGAATTCCTGTGCCAGGCACTGCAGCTGATCCGCGGTGGCCGTGAACCGGCACTGCGCGAGCGTCGCCTGCTGGTGGCGCTGGATGCACTGGTTGCCGCCGGACAGATCGCGCCCGAGGATGGCGCCGCACTGCGCGAGGCTTACCTGTTCCTGCGCCGGCTGGAGAACCGCCTGCAGATGCTGCGCGACGCGCAGACCCACGTACTGCCCAGCGACGTGCTGGACCGCGAACGCATTGCCGTCGGCCTCGGCTATGCGGACTGGAACGTGCTGCGCGCGGCGTTGGCCGAACAGCAGCAGCGGGTCAGTACTGAATTCGCCGCGCTGCTGGCGCCGCGCAAGGGCCAGGCCGCGCCCGACGCGCTGGCCAACTACTGGCGCAGCCTGCCCGAAGGCAGCAACGCACCACTGCTGGCCGAAGCCGGTTTCCTCGATGCCAACGGCGCCGACCAGTCGCTGCGCGATTTCGCCCAGGGCACCGGCGTGAAGTCCTTGTCCGATGCGGCGCGTGCGCGGCTGGATCGCGTGCTGCCGGCACTGCTGCATGCGGCCACGCGCTCGCCACAACCCGACGCCGCGCTCAAGCGTGTGCTTGGCCTGCTGCAGGCGGTGCTGCGCCGGACCAGCTATCTCGCGCTGCTGGACGAGCAGCCCAGTGCGCTGGCGCGGCTGGTGGATGTGCTGGCGCGCAGCGCGCTGCTGGCCGAGCGCCTGGCGGCGTATCCGCTGCTGTTGGACGAACTGCTGGACGTACGCGTGTCCGGTCCGATGCCGGATGCCGCCGGCATGCTGGCCGAGTGCCAGCAGGTGCTGGCGGTGGAGGATCCCGAATCCGCGCTGCGCTGGCTCAACGAGACGCGGCTGGCGCTCAGCTTCCGCATGGCGATGGCCACGCTGGATGGCCGCCAGGGCGCGGTGGACAGCACCCGGCAACTGGCTGAACTGGCGCAGGCGGTGGTGGTCACCGTGCTGGCGATGGCCGAAGCGGACATGCACGCCGCACACGGCGGGATTCCCGGCGGACGTTTCGCGATCATCGGCTACGGCAGCCTGGGTGGGCTTGAACTGGGCTTCGGTTCCGATCTGGACCTGGTATTCCTGCACGACAACCCGGCCGGCGTGGATGCCAGTGATGGCGCCCGCCCGCTGGAGCCTGCCCGCTGGTATGCACGCCTGGCGCAGAAAGTGATGGCTCTGCTCGGCGCGGTTACCGCCGCCGGCCGCCTGTACGACATCGACGTGCGCCTGCGCCCCGATGGTGGCAAGGGTTCGCTGGTGTCTTCGCTGGCCAGCTACACCGAATACCAGCGCGAACGCGCATGGACCTGGGAACACCAAGCCCTGGTGCGCGCGCGTGGCGTGGCCGGCGATGCCAGCCTGCTGGCCGACTTCGAGCAGGTGCGTGCACAGACGCTTGGGCGTGAGCGCGACACGGGTGTGCTGTATGCCGACGTGCTGAAGATGCGCGGCCGTATGCGCACCGAGCTGGACCGCAGCGATGCCGCACGACTGGACCTGAAGCAGGGTGCCGGCGGCGTAGTGGACCTGGAGTTCCTGCTGCAGACCGGCGTGCTGGCGCGCAGTGCGCAGCATGCGGCGCTGCTGCAGCCTCGCGATACGCCGTCGTTGATCGATGCGCTGGCGGCTGTCGGTTTCCTGCCGGATGCCACCGCGCAGGCACTGCACGGCGCGCATGCCACGCTGTTGGACGTGGGCCTGGCCTGCACGCTGGATCGGCGCCCGCGGTTGGCGCCGACCACGCCCGCGATTGACGACGCGTGTGCCGCGATTACGGCAGCGTGCAGAGCCGCGGAGCTGCCGTTCGCCTGAGCGGGGGCAAATGCTGCAACCACTTTGGGTGGGTGCGGACCGTTGGTCGGCACCCACCGGATCAATGGCCCTGAGATGGCCCGCTTCTGGTAGGTGCCGACCGTTGGTCGGCACAATCTGTCGGCAGCGATGAGTTCTGCAGGGCGTGCCGACCAACGGTC
>NZ_JAPTFQ010000084.1:0-19643 GCF_030985535.1 Stenotrophomonas sp. Sm2128 | reverse complement strand
CTCGGGCCCATGCGGCTCACGCCCCCGCAACCGGACCCACCCCGCCTTCGACAGTTTCCTGCTGCTGATGGAACCTGCTGCTGTTGGTGGGTGCCGACCGTTGGTCGGCACGGCAATGATCAGTGCTCGAACAGTTCCCCCTGCACCACCGGCTCCTTTTCGCGGAAGCCACCCAGCCCGACGCCGACCAGGCGGTAACGCGTCTCGGCCGGCAGATCGACCCTCGCGCGCAGCGACAGGGCGATGTCACGCAGTTCTTCCATCGATTCCGGCGGGCGCTCCGGGGTGAAGCTGCGGGTGAGGATGCGGAACTGCGCGGTCTTCAGTTTCAGCACCACGGTGTGGCCGATGCGCTCGGTCTTGCGCGTGGCGTTCCAGGTCTTCCCGGCCAGCTGCACGATCGCCTCGGTCAGGTCTTCCAGCAGCAGGTCTTCGGCGAAGGTGTCCTCCGAGGAGATCGACTGCACCTGCTGGTCCGGTTCCACCGGCCGCTCGTCGATGCCACGTGCGCGGTTGTACAGGCTGCGGCCGAAGCTGCCGAATGCCTCTTCCAGATCGATCAAGGCCCACTGCCGCAGGTCGCCGCAGGTGGCGATGCCGCGCGCGGCCAGCTTGCCTTCCATGACCTTGCCGACGCCGGGCACGCGGTTCACCGGCAGCGGCGCCAGGAACGCATCCACGCGCTGCGGCGGAATCACGAACTGGCCGTCGGGCTTGCGCCAGTCCGAGGCGATCTTGGCCAGGAACTTGTTCGGCGCGATCCCGGCTGAAGCAGTCAGGTTCGTTTCCTCGCGGATCTGCGCGCGGATGGTGCGGGCGATGTCGGTGGCCAGTTCGATGCCACTCTTCGGCTCGGTCACGTCCAGGTAGGCCTCGTCCAGCGACAGCGGCTCGACCAGGTCGGTATGGCGCAGGAAGATCGCGCGTACCTGCTGTGACACCGCCTTGTAACGCGCGAAGTCCGGCGGCACGAAGATCGCGTCCGGGCACAGGCGCTCGGCACGCACGGCGGGCATCGCCGAACGCACGCCGAACACGCGCGCCTCGTAGGACGCCGCACACACCACCGAGCGGGCGCCACGCCATGCCACGACGACCGGCTTGCCGCGCAGTGACGGATCGTCGCGCTGCTCCACCGACGCGTAGAACGCGTCCATGTCAACGTGGATGATCTTGCGCAGTCGGGTCATGTCAGGTGGGAAAGGCGGGGCCGGGCCGGGTGGGCCACACGCCGAAGTATGGTCGTTGCACATCAACAGGATGCGCGTATTCCCTTGAAAACACTACGGTTGCGTACGGTTGAAATGTTTGATCGGCGCAGTTTCCACGGGCATTCTCGGGCGCTTGTTTCCCTGTTCTTCGCTTCCAGGATTGTGCTTCATGACCCGTCTCCACGCGTTCAACCGCGAACAGCTGCTGGCCAGCGCACGCGGTGAACTGTTCGGCACCGCTGCCGGCCGTCTGCCCAACGACCCGATGCTGATGTTCGACCGCATCACCGACATCCGCGAGGACGGCGGACCGCATGGCAAAGGCATGGTACGCGCCGAACTGGATATCCGCCCGGACCTGTGGTTCTTCGGCTGCCATTTCATCGGCGACCCGGTGATGCCCGGCTGCCTGGGCCTGGACGCCATGTGGCAGCTGACCGGCTTCTTCCTGACCTGGCTGGGCGCCCCCGGCAAGGGCCGCGCGCTGGGCTGTGGCGAAGTGAAGTTCACCGGCCAGGTGCTGCCGGAAGCCAGGCTCGTGCGTTACGAGATCGACATCAGCCGCGTCATCAACCGCAAGCTGGTGATGGCCCAGTCGGACGCCCGCATGTATGTGGATGACCGCGAAATCTACAGCGCGCGCGACCTGCGCGTCGGCCTGTTCACCGAAACCGGGAGCTTCTGATGCGTCGCGTCGTCATCACCGGCATGGGCATCACGTCCTGCCTCGGCAATGATCTGGATACCGTTTCGGCCGCGCTGCGCGAAGGGCGCTCGGGCATCACCGCCCTGGCCGACCACGCCGAAGCGGGCCTGCGCAGCCAGGTCGGCGGTCGTGTCGACCTCGATCTGGAGGCGCTGATCGACCGCAAGCAGAAGCGCTTCATGAGCGATGCAGCGGCCTTCGCCTATCTGGCCATGCGCGATGCCATCGCCGATGCCGGGCTCAGCGCCGAGCAGGTCAGCAGCCTGCGCACCGGCCTGATCGCCGGCTCCGGTGGCGGCTCCAGCGAATGGCAGATCGGCGCGGTCGACCTGCTGCGCGAACGTGGTGTGCGCAAGGTCGGCCCGTACATGGTGCCGCGCACGATGTGCTCGACGGTCTCGGCCTGCCTGGCCACGGCCTACCAGATCAAGGGCGTCAGCTATTCGCTGTCGGCCGCCTGCGCGACCTCGGCGCACTGCATCGGCGCGGCCGCGGACATGATCCGCCATGGCGCGCAGGACATCATGTTCGCCGGTGGCGGTGAAGACCTGCACTGGTCGATGAGCGTGATGTTCGATGCGATGGGCGCGCTGTCGACCAGCTTCAACGAAACCCCGGCCAGCGCCTCGCGTCCGTACGACAAGGACCGCGACGGCTTCGTCATCGCCGGTGGTGGCGGCATGCTGGTGCTGGAGGACTACGACCACGCCGTTGCGCGCGGCGCGCACATCCACGCCGAACTGATCGGCTATGGCGTGACCTCCGACGGCGCCGACATGGTCGCTCCGTCCGGCGAAGGCGCGGTGCGCTGCATGAAGATGGCGCTGCAGGGCGTCGACCGCCCGCTGGACTACCTCAATACCCACGGCACCTCCACGCCGCTGGGCGACGTCACCGAGCTCAACGCGATCCGCGAAGTGTTCGGCGATGCGGTGCCGCCGCTGTCCTCGACCAAGGCGCTGTCCGGCCATTCGCTCGGTGCGGCGAGCGTGCACGAGGCGATCTACTGCCTGCTGATGATGCGCGATGGCTTCGTTGCCGGTTCGGCCAACATCGGCGAGCTGGACCCGAAGGTGAAGAGCTTCCCGATCCTGCGCGAAAGCCGCGAGCAGAAGCTGGATACGGTGATGTCCAACAGCTTCGGCTTCGGTGGCACCAACGCCGCGCTGGTGTTCGGGCGGGTGTGAGGGGGACAGGTGTGCCGCCCAACGGTGGGCACCCACCAGGGCAGTAAAGAGTGCCAACCAAGGTTGGCACCCACCGGGGCGTTGGGGTCTGCCGACCAACGGTCGGCACCTACCGGTTACCTCGGCAACAACGGCAGCAGGAGCGCGTGCGCGTCCACCAGCGAGCCGACGATGCGGTGGCCCAGTGCGCGCAGTTCTTCGTCAGGATGCACCAGGTCAGGCACCTGGATCACGGTCATGCCGGCCGCCAGCGCCGCACGCGTACCGGCCGGTGAGTCTTCCAGCGCCAGGCAGCGTTCCGGCGCCTGGCCCAGCCGCTGCGCGGCCAGCAGGTAGATATCCGGCGCCGGCTTCGGTCGCGCGACGTCGCCACTGGTGATCACCGCATCGAAGTACGGCAGCAGGCCGGCAGCGGCCAGCTTGCGGTTGGCGCGCGGCTGCCGCGTGGTGGTTGCCACCGCACGCGGTACCGCGTGCGCCTTCAACAGCTCCAGCAGCTCCAGGATGCCCGGACGCAGCGGCAGGCCGGTCTGTGTGCGTGCCTCGTACAGCTCATGGCAGCGTGCAGCCACCGCCTCGATCACGCTGTCCTCGATCCCCTGCGCACGCAGCAGCGCGTGCGTGTCGCGGTCACCGAGGCCGACCATGCGCAGGAACACCGCCTCGTCCAGGCCCAGCCCGAACGCGTCGGCCGCCTCGCTCCAGCAGGCCAGCGAGACCCGCTCGCTGTCGATCATCAGGCCGTCCATGTCGAAGATGACGGCGTCGGGGAGGAACGGCAGCGCAGCGATGGTGGTCATGGAGCGAACAGCGTATCCAGGTCGGTGGAGGTGAGCTGCCGCCATTGCCCTTCGTCCAGCCCCTGCAGATCCAGCCCGCCGACGCGGCTGCGGTGCAGGGCCTGCACGTGGTTGCCGGTGGCGGCGAACATGCGGCGTACCTGATGGTAGCGGCCTTCGTGCAGCACCAGGCGCGCGCGGCGCGCATCCAGCACTTCCAGTTCAGCCGGCAGCAGGGGCGTCTTCTCGGACTCCAGCATCAGCGTACCGCTGGCGAACAACGCTACCTCGTCGCCGCGCAGGTCGTCGCTCAACTCGACCTCATAGACTTTCGGCAGCTTCGACTTCGGCGAGATGATCCGGTGCAGCAGGCCGCCATCGTCGGTCAGCAGCAGCAGGCCACTGGTCTCGCGGTCGAGGCGGCCCACCGTGGACAGCACCGGATCGCGATCGCGGAAGCGCGGCGGCAGCAGATCGTAGATCAGGCGGCCGGTGTCCTTGGTCGAGCAGGTGTAGCCGGCCGGCTTGTGCAGCGCGATTGACAGGCCCACCGGCGGGTCCAGCGGCTCGCCGTCGACACGGATCGCCTCGTGCGGCACCTGGTCGTCGGCATACAGCACCTCGCCGTCGGCGTCGGTGACGCGGCCTTCGCGGAACATCCACTGCACCTGCTTGCGGCTGCCATAGCCCAGGTTGGCGATGAGCTTGACCAGCTTCACTTGCCCTTCCCCTTCACCGCTTCCACCAGCTTGAAGCCATCACGCTCGGCGATCACGCGCACCGCGCCAAAGCTCTCGTTGAGCGTGTACTCGTACGGCAGGTGGCGGTTGGCCACCACGTACAGGCGCCCGCCCGGGCGCAGCGCCTGCGCGGCCACGGCGATGAAGCGCTGGCCGATGTCCGGGCGATCGGCGCGCGACGGCGTGTGGAACGGCGGGTTGCTGATGATGACGTCGTAGCCCGGTTCGATACCCGCGGTGACGTCCTGCCACAGGAAGCGCAGCGGCAGCGGGCGCGGCGGCGGCGCCAGATTGAGTTCGGCCAGTGCCAGCGCGCGCTGCTCGGCTTCGTACAGGTCCAGCGCGGTGATCTTCGGGCAGCGTTCCAGCAGCTCGCGCGACAGGTAGCCGTAACCCGCGCCGAGGTCGGCGGCACGCCCGGCCAGGTCGGCCGGCAGGTGTTCGGCCAACAGCGCCGACGCCGGGTCGATGCGATCCCAGGCGAACACGCCCGGGCGGCTGAGGAAACGGCCGCCGACGATTGGCCGCACCGCATCCAGTGCCGACCAGCGCTTGGCCAGGTCGGCGTCGTGCTGGCCCTGCATCGGCGCGGTCCAGTACACGCGGCAGTGATTCTTGGTCAGGCTGCCGCCGAGGCCGGTCAGCTGCTTGAGGTCACCCTCGCCCGAGCGTGCGCCTTCGTTGTTGGACTGGCAGGCAACGATGCGGCCGCCGTCGGCGACCAGCGCCAGCGCGCGGGCGAACAGCGCGCGGGCTTCTTCACGCTGGCGCGGCGGCAGCACCAGCACCAGCGGGTAGCGGCCCTTGCCGGCCACATCATCCAGCTGGCCGCTGACGGTCCAGCCGGTGGCCTGCTGCAGCGGCTGCGCGAACGGGGCGAAGCTCTGCTCGCAATGCACCTCGCGGTTGCCGGCCACTTCGCGCAGCGGCCAGCCGTCGCGGGCCCGCAGGAAAGCCACGGGGCCTTCCGGCCAGCGCAGGGCGCCTTGGGAGAACGGCAGGAACAGGGTCTGCAGGGGGGCGTCGTCGCTGGAGGCCATCGGCGCGGGTACTTCAAGCGTGAGGGCCGTCCATTGTACCGGCTTGACCGGGCCGGCCCCGGCAGCCGCTTTGCGAAACCCGAACGGGGCCTTGATCTGCCAGCAACATTGGAACGTTCAGGGTAGAGGCTCCCCCGGAAACCCAGGAGAACCTGCATGCGAGCCTTGTTCGTCGGTGGCGTGGTCGACAACAGTGAAATGGACCTGGAAGGCAGCCATCCGCCCGTGCATTACCCCGAGGACACCGGCGGCGGCCACTCGCGCTACCGGCTGCACCAGGTCGGTCATGGTGCCGACGGCAGCGTGGCCTATGCGGTGTATGGCGCGCCGGACCTGGCCGATGACGAGGTGGCGAGGGTTGCGGAGGAGCGGGCGTATGCACGCCGGTTCGAGGCGACGCCGACTCTGTTCGAGCACTGAGCGCAGCAGCCACGCATGGCGTGGCTCTACTGCAACCTCTGGTAGATCCACGCCAAGCGGGGATGGGCCCGGCAGGTTGCCGTCAAACCCTCGGCGGCAACCTGCGGATGCTGGCGATTTCATCCAGCCACACATGGTGCTGCTGCACCGGCGTGTCGTAGTCATCCAGGCGCAGCTGGCCGTTGCTGCCTTCATCGCCAGCGACGTTGCGGTATTGCTGCACGGTTGGCCTCACGGCCACCGTGCCGAGCAGGCGGCGGCCATCGCGCAGATTCAGTTCCACCTGCGTTTCGCCATCCAGCTGCGGCAGCAGGGCTTCCAGGCGCGCGATCTGCGCCGGATCGGTGTGGATACGTGGAGCTATACGGGACATCGGCGACCTCCTGATTGCAGGGTCGCCGATCGGCCGTGAATGTTCAGTGCAGCGCGCTGTCCGCGCGCGGCACCTGCACCTTGCGTACGGCAGCCACCAGCTGCGCCACCGAGTATGGCTTGGCCACATGCTCCTGGAAGCCCGACGCCAGCGCGCGGCGGCGGTCATCGGCACGCGCCAGTGCAGTCACCGCCACCGCAGGCAAGGTTGCCGCGTCCACGCCCATGTCCTCGCGCAGCGTGCGCACCAGCCCATAGCCATCCATGCCCGGCATGCCGATGTCGGTCAGCATCACGTGGTACTGCAGATGGCCGGTGTCGGCCAGCAGTGCCAGTGCCTCGCCGGCCGAGCTGGCCGCCGACACGCTGGCGCCCTGCTCTTCCAGCATGCGCCGCAGGTACTCCAGCACCTCCGGCTGGTCTTCCACCGCCAGCACATGCATGCCCCGCAGCGGATACGGTTCGACGATCACCGGCTCCAGGATCGGCCCGCTGATGACTTCGCGCAGCGGCCGGCGCTCGGCATCCGGCAGGTGCTGGGGCAGGCGCACGGTGAACGTGGCGCCGTGGCCATGGCCTTCGCTGGCGGCGGCGACGGTGCCGCCGTGCAGTTCGACCAGCTGCTGCACGATCGCCAGGCCCAGGCCGAGGCCGCCATGGCGGCGCGTGGTGGTGCCATCGGCCTGGCGGAAGCGGCTGAACAGGTGGTTGAGGAACTCCGGTGCGATGCCATCGCCGGTATCGCGCACCGTAATCACCCAGTGGGTGCCGTCGGCCTGCAGCTGAACGTCGATGCGGCCCTCGGCCGGGGTGAACTTGATCGCATTCGAGAGCAGGTTCCAGAACACCTGCTGGAGGCGCGTGGCATCGCCCAATACCAGGCTGGGCTGCTCGGGCAGCTGCAGGTTCACGTCCAGCGCCTTGCCTTCGGCCACCAGTTCCTGCGCGCCGATGGCTTCGCCAAGCAGCGTGCGCAGGTCCAGCACTTCCACCTCCAGCTGTACCTTGCCCAGCAGCATGCTGCTGAGGTCGAGCATGTCCGAGATCAGCCGCTTCTGCGCACCGGCGCTGTTGGCGATCACGTTCAGGCCCTTGTACAGCGGGCTGGTGTTGTCCACGCGCTGCAGCAGCAGCTCGCTCCAACCGAGGATGGTGGTCAGCGGCGTGCGCAGCTCGTGCGACAGCGTGGCCAGGAACTCGTCCTTCAGCCGCGCCATGTTCTCGGCGGCGCTGCGCGCGGCGCGCTCGGACTGCAGCAGTTCCTCGCGTGCCAGTTCGATCTCGCGGCGCTCGGTCACGTCCGGACTGCTGCCAGCCAGGCCGATGAAGCGGCCCATGCGCGAGAAGCGCGGCCGCGCGTTCATCTCCAGCCAGCGCCACTGGCCGTCGGCGCGCCGCGCACGTACCAGCGCATGCATCGAACGCTGCGCCTTCAGTGCTTCCTGCAGCTCGTACTCGAATACGGACGCATCGTCTGGATGTACCAGGCCGCGCCAGACATCTTCCGGAACGCGCGTTTCGTCGCCACCGAAAAACTCGCTGAAGGCGCTGTTGACGAAGCGGGCGTGGCCGCGCTCGTCGAGCACCCATACCGGCATCGGCAGGCCATCGGCCAGTGCGCTGAAGCGGGCTTCGCTTTCGCCCAGCTCCACTTCCATCTGCTTGCGCGCGGTGATGTCGAAGAACAGGATGCCGACCTTGTCTTCGCCCGGACGACCAACGCGCACCGCATCAACCGCGAACGAGCGGCCCAGGGCGCGCGCTTCCATCTCGAACTGGGCGGGGCGACCACTGCGGGCCACTTCACCGTAGATGCGGAACCAGTCTTCCTCGTGGTTCGGTTCCAGCGCACTCATGCGCTGACCGCGTGCGTCCTTCAGGCCGGTATGGCGCTCGAAGGCGTCGTTGACCTCGATGAAACGATAGTCCACCGCGCGGTCGCCTTCGAACAGCACCTGGATCACGCAGAAACCGGCGTTGATGCGCTCAAGCACGCCATGATGCAGGTCGGGTTCGGGCGCCGGCACCATCATCGGTGGGCGCTCCACTAGGGGCGGCAGTGTGGACAAGGGCGTCTGGACGGGCCGGATTGGAGACACAGCATGTTCCAGAGAGCGTATTCACAGCGTCAAGCGCCGTCAGTCAGGGTTGACGACGATGAATTGGCGGTAACCCCCCTTGCATACGACGCAGCCGGCCATTGCAGTGACCCGGCCACAGGATCACACTCGATCCGTGATCAACATCGTCCCCAGCGCGGGGACGCAGGAGACCGTCATGAAACGCGCACTCGTGATTGCCCTGCTGGCAGGCGCCCTGGTGGTGAGCGGCGCCAACGCTGCAGCGCGCAACGTAACCGGTACGGACGCGCCGCGTGCGTTGCAGGCCAATGGCCCGGTCAGCGTGAAATGGGAGGATCCGGCCACGTTCACCGAGATCCGCCAGAGCACCAACCGCTTCGAGGCCGAACGCGGTGACTGGGTACAGCAGCTGGCCCGCTACCTGCAGACCACCGCTGCCAAGCCGCTGCAGCCTGGGCAGACCCTCGATGTCACTCTGGTGGACATCAAGCGTGCCGGTGACTACGAGCCGTGGCACGGCCCGCGTGCGCGCGACATCCGCGTGATGCGTGATATCTACCCGCCCCGCATCACCCTGCAGTACACGTTGAAGGACGCCGACGGCCGTATTGTGAGCGAAGGCGACGCCCGCCTGAGCGACTCCGGCTACCTGCAGGGCAGTGGGTTGCTGACCAACAGCGATCCGCTGCGCTACGAGAAGCGCCTGATTGATGACTGGGTGAAGCGCCAGCTGGCCAGCCAGGCCACCGCTGCGCGCTAGGCCCCTCGGCAGGTGTCGACCCTGGTCGACACGCATTCACCGCGCCGACCAAGGTCGGCCGCGACCAGAGCCGCGCATGGCGACCGCTGCGCGCCAGGCCCCCCGGTAGGTGTCGACCTTGGTCGACACGCATTAGCCGACCAAGGTCGGCCGCCACCGAAGCCGAGCGTGGGCTCGGCGTTACACGTACACCTTCGCCACGCGCTTGACCGCGCACGGCAGCTGGTACGCGCTCACGCCGCATCGCGGCGCCAGTTCCGCCAACGTCGGCGCACTGCCCCACAGTTCCACCACGCTGCCCACCGCGGCCTGCGGATGCGCCGTCAGGTCCACCGTCAGCATGTCCATCGACACGCGCCCGATCAGTGCGCCGGGCTGGCCATCGATCAATACCGGCGTGCCATTCGGGGCGAACTGCGGATAACCGTCGGCATAGCCCAGTGCAACCACACCCACGCGGGTGCGCGCCTTGGCCACGAAGCGCGCGCCATAACCCACCGGCTCACCCGCTTCGATCCAGCGTTCGGCGATCACTTTCGACTGCATCGTCATCACCGGGCGCAGGCGCTCGGTCAGCGTGGTGTCGTCCGGCAGCGGGTTCGCGCCATACAGCATCAGGCCCGGGCGCACCCAGTCACTGCGCACGTCCGGCCAGCCCAGCAGCGCCGGCGAGTTGCAGACGCTGGTCTCGCCGTGCAGGCCGTCGATGGCGCGCGCGAAGGTCGCCGCCTGTTCGTGGGTGCGTTCGCTGTCCAGCTCGTCGGCGCGCGCCAGGTGGGTCATCAGCACGATGCGCTCGACCTGCGGCAGCGCTGACAGGCGCGCGTGCGCCGCGCGGAAGCTGTCCACGTCCAGGCCGAGGCGATGCATGCCGCTGTCCAGCTTCAGCCACACCGTCAACGGGCGCGGGCTGTCGAAGGCGGCGACGGCCTCCAGCTGCCACGGCGAACCCACGGCGAACCAGAAATCATGCTCGGCCACCAACGCCATGTCGCTGGGTTCGAAGATGCCTTCCAGCAGCAGGATCGGCGCACGGATGCCGGCCTGGCGCAGTTCCAGCGCCTCTTCGATGGTGGCCACGCCGAAGCCATCGGCCTCGCCTTCAAGCGCCTGCGCACAGCGCACCGCGCCATGCCCATAGGCATCAGCCTTGATGATCGCCAGGGCCTTGCCACCGCCCAGTTCACGGGCGAGCCGGTAATTGCTGCGCAGGGCGCCCAGATCGATCAGCGCGCGGGCAGGACGCATGTGCGGTTCTCTTGTTGCGGCGCGTGACCGTACTGGCCGTAGCGGAAAATATCCAGGCCTTCGGTGCTGATCTGCGGCTGGCGCGCGCTCATCAGGTCAGCCAGGTAGCGGCCCGAGCCGCAGGCCATGGTCCAGCCCAGGGTGCCGTGGCCGGTGTTGAGGTACAGGTTGCGGAACGGCGTGGCGCCGATCACCGGCGTACCGTCCGGCGTGGCCGGGCGCAGGCCGGTCCAGAACTGCGCGCGCGACAGGTCGCCGCCCTTCGGGTAGAGGTCGCTGACCACCAGCTCCAGGGTCTCGCGGCGGCGCTGCGACAGCGACAGGTCGAAGCCGGCCACTTCGGCCATGCCACCGACGCGGATGCGGTCGTCGAAGCGGGTGACCGCCACCTTGTAGCTCTCGTCGAGGATGGTCGAGGTCGGCGCCATCGCCGGGTCGGTGATCGGCAGGGTCAGCGAATAGCCCTTCAGCGGGTACACCGGCAGGCGCATGCCCAGCGGTGCGACCAGCGCCGGCGAATAGCTGCCGAGCGCGACCACGAAGCGGTCGGCGGTTTCCAGCTTGCCGTCGATGCGCACGCCGGTGATGCGGTCGCCATCGAACTCCAGGCCGGTGATGTCCTGGTCGAAGCGGAACTCGACACCGGCATCCACGCACATCTGCGCCAGGCGACGGGTGAACAGCTGGCAGTCGCCGGTCTGGTCACGCGGCAGGCGCAGCGCGCCGACCAGGCCATCGACATGCGCCAGGGCCGGTTCCGCCTGGATGATGCCGGCGCGGTCCAGCACCTCGTACGGCACGCCGTACTGGGCCAGGATCTCGATGTCCTGCGCCGAGGCATCCAGCTGCTGCTGGGTGCGGAACAGCTGGGTGGTGCCCAGGTCGCGGCCTTCGAATTCGATGCCGATCTGCGCGCGCAGCTCGTTCAGACAGTCGCGGCTGTACTCGGACATGCGCACCATGCGCGCCTTGTTGATCGCATAACGCTCGTGGGTGCAGTTGCGCAGCATCTGCCACAGCCAGCGGTACTGGGCCAGGTCCATGCCCGGTTTGATCGCCAGCGGCGCGTGCTTCTCGAACAGCCAGCCGATGGCCTTCTTCGGCACGCCCGGGGCCGCCCACGGCGAGGTGTAGCCGAATGACAGCTGGCCGGCATTGGCGAAGCTGGTTTCCAGCGCCGGGCCGGGTTGGCGGTCGATGACCGTGACTTCAAACCCGGCCTGTCGCAGGTACCAGGCACTGGTGGTACCAATCACGCCGCTGCCGAGAACTAGGACTCGCATGGGACTTCTCCAACCCGATCATTCCCTGCACTGGAGCGCACAGGGACCATAATTGGGGAAGTATAGACAGCCATTCCCAGTTGATTTGCCTGTTTTGAAATCAACCGGCAGGATGTTCTCCTGCAATTCATTCCCCAAGGTTGACGACCATGGCCACCCGTACCCGCGAACTGGACAAGATCGACCGCAAGATCCTGCGCATCCTGCAGGCCGAGGGCCGTATTTCCTTCACCGAACTGGGCGAGCGGGTCGGCCTGTCGACCACGCCGTGCACGGAGCGCGTGCGCCGGTTGGAACGCGAAGGGGTGATCACCGGCTACCACGCCCACCTCGACCCGGCCGCAGTGAAGGCCAGCCTGCTGGTGTTTGTGGAAATCAGCCTGGCCTACAAGTCCGGCGACATTTTCGAGGAGTTCCGGCGCGCGGCGCTGAAGCTGCCCAACGTGCTGGAGTGCCATCTGGTGTCGGGCGACTTCGATTACCTGCTGAAAGCGCGGATCAGCGAAATGGCCTCCTACCGCAAGCTGCTCGGCAGCACGTTGCTGACACTGCCGCACGTGCGCGAGTCGAAAAGCTACATCGTGATGGAAGAAGTGAAGGAAACGCTGAGCTTGCCGATTCCCGATTGAGGCAGTTGCGATCGGGGTCAGAGCCCGCGTTGCGGGATCCGACCCCGGTCAGGATTCGGCAAGGGGTCGGATCCCGCGCAGCGGGCTCTGACCCCCGACCATGGTGACAGTCAACGCTGCTGTGGATGTTTCTGCGAGCGCTGTTCCTGCTGCTTGCCGCCCTTGTGCGGCTGCTGCGGGTCCATCTGCTGTTGCTGTTGCTGCTGCGGGTTGCGGCCCTGCGGTTCCTTGCCGGGATGACGGTTCTGCTGGTTTTTCATGATCGCGATCCAGTGGACAAAGGACATGCGGCGGCGAAATGCCGGCGCACGGTCACGTTGGTCCCGGAACGGTTAATCGCAGGCGAAAAAGCAGTGATCTGCAGCAGGTTGTTTTCGTGCGTTCAGCCCGCACAGCCCGCAGCCGCTGCCCACCTGGATTGGCATTGGAGGTCACCGCTTGATCTGCTGGCCATCGCCGGCCGGCACGCTGTCGTAATAGCGGCCGGTGCGCGAGTCGAACACGCGGTTCGGGCCGGCCGGGCGCACCCCGGGAACGATGCGGCCATTGCGGTCATAGACCTTGTCGGCAGGCTTCGGGACCGGCGCCGGCGCGACCTGGGCCGGACCGGTGGAGTTGATCGGCTGCGTCGGCTGTGGCGAGGGCAGTACCTGCGGCTGCGGGCGCGCGGCCTGTGGTGGCGGCACCACCGGCTGCGGTGCCACGGTGGTCGCACTACGGGTGGCGGTCGGGCTCGACGACGTCGGTACCTGGGCCTGCGCGACCAGCGGCAGCAGGGCCATCAACAACAGGGGAGGGATCGGTTTCATGGCACGCTCCGACGTGGATCGTCTTCACCATGCGCCAGCGCCTGTGTGCCGCCCATGAACGGCCATCACACTTGCAAGCGGGCGCCAGCACCCCCACGTTTTCCGGCATCCCCAGGCCATCGACCCCACGGAGTGCCGCCATGACCGCCTTCGATCTGACGCCCCCCACTGCCACCCAGACCGAGGCGCTGGTCGCCGGTCTCAGCAGCGAGGAACGCCGCGTGCTGCTGCAGCACGGCACCGAAGCACCGTTCTGCGGGGTATTCCTCGACAACAAACGCGAGGGTGTCTACTGCTGCCGCCTGTGCGCACTGCCACTGTTCCGCTCCAGCACCAAGTTCGATTCCGGCACCGGCTGGCCCAGCTTCTTTGCTCCGTTCGACCCCGCACACGTACGCGAGATCCGCGATACCAGCCACGGCATGGTGCGCACCGAGATCACCTGCGCGCGCTGCGGCAGCCACCTCGGCCACGTATTCCCGGACGGTCCGCCGCCCACCTACGAGCGTCACTGCCTGAATTCCGTCTCACTTTCATTCACTGGCAATGGTGACCCGTGGCCCGATCCACTGCAGCGTGGCGGCGCAGAAAGCGGTGTGGCGGGCTGAAACACCCCGCTGACCGATTTCACAGAATTCCCTCTTCAGAAAACCGGGCGACGGGCCGACAAGGAGATATCCCCTCTCCCTGCGTCGCCCCATGCTCATCATCGTTGGATTCCTGGTCGTCATCATCAGCGTGATCGGGGGCTACCTCGGTGCCCACGGCCGCCTGGGTGCCCTCTGGCAGCCCTACGAGCTGGTCATCATCGGCGGCGCGGCGCTCGGCGCCTTCCTGGTCGGTACCCCGGCCAAGACCGTCAAGCAGACCCTGCAGGCCATGGTGGGCGTGTTCAAGGGCCCGCGCTACAAGCAGCAGGACTACATCGATGTGCTCAGCCTGCTCTATGAACTGCTCAACAAGGCGCGCCGCGAAGGCTTCATGGCGCTGGAAGACCATGTCGAGCGGCCGGCCGAGAGCGCGCTGTTCGGCAACTACCCCAAGGTGCAGGCCGACCACCACCTGATCGACTTCATCACCGACTGCCTGCGCCTGATGATCGGCAGCAACATCGAGCCGCACGAGCTGGAACCGCTGCTGGAACTGGAGCTGGAAAAGCACCATGCCGAAGCCATGGCGCCGTCGCAGGTGTTGACCAAGGTCGCCGACGGATTGCCCGGTTTCGGCATCGTGGCGGCGGTGCTGGGCATCGTCATCACCATGGGTTCGATCGGCGGCGACATCGTCGAAGTGGGCGGCCATGTGGCCGGTGCGCTGGTCGGTACCTTCCTCGGCATCCTGCTGGGCTACGGCTTCGTCGGCCCGATGGCGGCGGCGATGGAAGCCCGCGCCGAACAGGACAGCCGCATCTACGAATCGGTCAAGACCGCCCTGCTGGCCTGCCTGCGCGGCTACAACCCGAAGATCGCGCTGGAGTTTGCCCGCAAGACGCTGCCGTCGAACGTGCGCCCGGCCTTCTCCGATTTCGAGCAGCACCTGAAGACGGTCAAGTAAGCCATGGCCGAGAACAAGCCCACCGTCATCGTCCGCCGGGTCAAGAAGGCCGGCCACGCCGCCCACCACGGCGGCTCGTGGAAGGTGGCCTACGCCGACTTCGTGACCGCGATGATGGCGTTCTTCCTGGTGCTGTGGCTGATGGCCACCACCAACAAGAACGACCGTGCGGCCATTTCCGAGTACTTCCGCAACCCCAGCCCGCTGAGTGGGCAGAACGCCACGCCGGCGCCCGGCATGGCAGGCCCGGGCGGCGCCAGCACCTCGATGATCAAGCTGGGCGGTGCCACCGACATCTCGCGCGGCAACAGCAACGATCCCTTCCAGAACCAGAAGGAGGCTGTGCCGCAGCCGGTGGACCAGCAGCAGCGCGACAAGCAGCAGCTGGAAGCGCTGATGAAGGAGCTGCAGGAGGCGATCAGCAGGAGCCAGGCGCTGGAGCCGTTCAAGGACCAGCTGCTGCTGGACCTGACCCCGGAAGGCCTGCGCATCCAGATCGTGGACAAGCAGAACCGGCCCATGTTCGACCTTGGCAGCGCCACGCTGAAGCCGTACACGCAGCAGATCCTGCACGAACTGGCCGAGTACCTGAACCATGTGCCGAACCGGATCAGCCTGACCGGCCACACCGACATCACCGCCTATTCGGCCGCACGCGGCTATGGCAACTGGGAACTGAGCGCCGATCGTGCCAACGCCGCACGGCGCGCACTGGTGGACGGCGGCCTGGAGGACAGCAAGATCACCCGCGTGGTCGGCCTGTCCTCGTCGGTACTGTTCGACAAGACCGACCCGCAGAACCCGATCAACCGCCGCATCAGCATCGTGGTAATGACCAAGGCCGCGGAGGAGGCCGCCCTGGCCGGTGCCGGCCCGCAGGTGGGGCTGTCGGCGCCCACCGCCGACCCGGACGTGCAGGCCGCGCAGGGTAAGGCAAAGTAGACGGTGGGTGCGGACCCTGGTCCGCACATCCGGGAAAGCGTGCGGACCAGGGCCCGCACCCACCAGGGGCATCACCCGGCGCACCCGCTACAATGGCGGTCTTTCCGTTTCCAGGTGATCCCACCCCATGTCCCAGAACTCCAAGGCCAAGCGCGACAAGCGCAAGAAGCAGCAGGCCAAGCGCCCGTTCCTGCGCCTGAACGCACAGCAGCAGGTGCAGAACCATGCCGTGCTGACCAACGAAGACGGCCAGGTGGTCGCGGCCATCGGCCTGCAGGGCCGTGAGTGGCTGCTGGCCATCGGCGGCCAGACCATGGGCAACGCCGAGAATCCGGTACCGATGCTGGCCATGCTCAAGCACCTGTCCAACGTGCAGGAGAAGGAAGGCCGCAAGGTCAACCTGGAGTACTCCGAACTGCTGCAGAAGCTGCTGGACACCCTGGCGGCCGAATCCGAGCAGACCGCTGACGAGTACCTGGACAAGCTGGTCGCCGAGTTCGAAGGCGTCGACGCTGCTGAAGGCGAGGAAGGCGAAGCCGCCGAGGGCAACGTGGCCGAAGAAGCCGCTGCCGAGGCCGCTCCGGCCGCTGACAGCGACAGCAAGCCGCAGGCCTGAACCGGCCGCGGCGGTGACGGTCTACGTCGATGACGCGGTGCATCCCTGGCGCGGACAGCGCTGGGCGCACCTGATGGCCGACACCCTGGCCGAGCTGCACGCGATGGCGGCGCAGCTCGGCATTCCCCCGCGGGCCTTCCAGAACAAGGCCAGCGGTGCCCACTACGATGTCACTTCCGAGCTGCGCGCACAGGCGATCGCGCTCGGTGCGCGGGCGATCTCACGGCACACCGACCGTGAACTGGTCAAAACGGTGATTGCCAACGCCAGGGCGCAGTACCGGCCGTAGGCCACGTCGCGGGTTCGCCGGACACCAACCGGCACCGACCGGGTAGAGTCGACTGTCAGTCGACTGCTCTCCCATCCGGCCGCGAGAACCCCGCGCTGCGCGCGATAGTCGACCAACAGTCGACTCTACCCCGTCGGGTCGTCTCCAGCGGATCAACCCATCAGGCCGCGCCCAGCAGAACGTCCCCGCCGGGTCGTGCCGGGCGGATCGGCCCATCGCTCAGAACGGGTCGCTGCCCAGGCGGATTTCCACGTTCAGCAGCGAGCACAGCGCCAACATTGCGTCGTCGTCGCGGGTCAGCGCCATCACGCCGGTGAAGCCGTCGCTGCCGGCATCCACGCTCCACAGCGTGTAGTTGTGCTCGCGCAGGCGGTCGAAGGCGGTGGACATCAGCTGCACGCCGTCCAGGTCTTCGGCGAAGTCCTCGTCATCCAGGTCGCCGCCCCAGTCCAGCTGCAGGTTGAAGCGCGCCGACAGCTCGTTCACTGCCGACTGCAGCGATTCCAGATCATCACGCTCGACCTCGAAACCGGACTGCCAGGCGATGGCCGTGAACAGGGCCGGCAGCCAGTCGCTGTCCGCTTCCAGCGGCTGCCCGTCCTCGGCCAGGTGCTCGCGCCAGCGGTTGAACTGCTGCAGGGCCAGTTCCTCGTCGCCTGGGTTGATCAGCACCAGCAGGTTCCAGACCCGTGCCTCGAAGCCATCTTCGTCGAAGTCGTGGATGTCTTCCTCGAAGTCGAAATAGTCGCTGTTGTCGGGCATGGCGGAACTTCCTCTGGGGCAGGCCGGCATTCTACGGTTTATCCTGTGCCGCTGAAGCCGGCCTTGGTGGCCGTCACTGTGAATGAAGCGATGAGCGATACCCCTCCCGACCACCTGGCGATCAACCCGGCCAGCCCCTTCCATGATGCGCAGGCGCTGGAGCGCGGCGTCGGCGTGCGTTTCAACGACGTCGAGCGTGACAACGTCGAGGAATACTCGGTCAGCGAAGGCTGGATCCGCGTGCAGGCCGGCAAGGCCCGCGACCGCCGCGGCAACCCGATGACCATCAAGGTCAAGGGCAAGGTCGAGGTGTATTTCCTGGACCAGAAGCCGGAATAAGCACGGCTCCCGGATCCTGGGGTCAGATCCCTTTCCTGCGGAAAGGGATCTGACCCCGATCAACGCGGACCGAGGTCCGCACCCACCCGGGGTACACGGTCATTCGCGCTTGCGCGATTCCAGCAGGTCCAGGTTGCGGATCAGGCGCCGCGAGATCTCATCGGAGATCACCCCGCGCCGGGTCAACCGGAACAGCTCCTCGCGCTCGGCATTGAGGCCGGCGCTGCGCAGCTGGCGGTAGCCCATTTCCATGCGCCGTACCTTCTCCGGGTCAACGTCGGGCCCATCACTGTCGCGCTCCAGGTGCCGCTGGTAGAGCAGGCTCACCCGCGAGGCGGCGTCGTTGTACAGCTGCACGTTCTCGGTGTTCTGGTTCATCACCAGCTGCTGGCGCATGCGCTCGACCCCGGCCAGCGCGGCCTTCGACGACAGCCGGCGTGCCAGGTCCTCTTCCTTGCGCTCGCCCGAGTCAGCCGGCAGCTGCAGGCCCTTCAGCAGCTGTGGCAGCGCGATGCTGGCGCCCAGCAGCGAGAACAGGATCACCGATGCGGCCAGGAAGATCACCAGGTCACGCGCCGGGAACGCACTGCCGTCGGGCAGGAACAGCGGCAGGGTCAACACACCGGCCAGGGTGATCGCACCGCGCACGCCGGCCACCGAGGTCGCCACCACGATGCGCCAGTTCGGTGCCTCGCCCCGCTCCAGGCCGCGACGACGCGCGCGCAGCAGGTTCCAGCGCAGCGACAACCACACCCACAACAGGCGCAGCACGACCAGTGCCAGATTGATCACCACCACATACACCAGCAGCCACCACGCACTCTGGTGGCCGGTCTCGTTCATGGTGGTGGTGGCGCGTTCGACGATACCCGGCAGCTGCTCGCCCAGCAGCACGAACATGATGCCGTTGAAGCTGAACTGCAGCATGTTCCAGACCCCGGCGCGCTGCACGCGCATGCTGCCGGAGACGCGACCGGTCAGCTCGACATAGCTCATCGCGATACCGGCGGCGACCGCGGCGAGGATGCCCGAGGCATGGATCTCTTCGGCCAGCAGGTAGGCCGCGAACGGAATGAGCAGGTTGACCAGCATCGCCGCGCCGGGCTCTTCGCCGAAGCGGCGCCACAGCCAGCGCTGGAAGGTGGACACACCCAGCGTCACCGCCACGCCCACCGCCAATCCCGCCACCGCCACCCACACGAAGGTCAGCGAGGCCGTGGCCAGCGAGAAGGTGCCGGTCATCACCGCCGCCACCGCGAAGCGGAAGCAGACCAGGCCCGAGGCATCGTTCAGCAGTGACTCGCCTTCCAGGATGTGCATCAGGCGCTTGGGAATCGGCGCCTTCGAAGCAATCGCGCCCACCGCCACCGGGTCGGTCGGCGAGACGATGGCCGCCAGCGCGAAGCACACCGCCAGCGGCATCACCGGAATCAACCAGTGGATCAGGAAGCCGGCGCCGATGACGGTGAACACCACCAGGCCGAATGCCAGTTCGAGGATCGCGCCCTTGTCGCGGAACAGGCCCTGCTTGGGGATGCGCCAGCCATCGAGGAACAGCAGTGGCGGCAGGAACAGCAGGAAGAACACTTCCGGCTCCAGCGCGTGGCCACGGTTGAACACCCCGGCGATGACCGCACCCAGGCCGATCTGCACCAGCGGCAGCGGCAACGAGAACGGCAGGACGCGAACCAGGTAGCCGCTGGCGACAACGGCCACCAGCATCGCCAGGACGACTTCAATGGTATGCATGCTTCTTCCAGGAAGCGGCGCGTGGGGAGGCTTGGAGGCCAGCGCCGGAAACCCGGAAAAAACTACCACATGCGGCCATGGCCGCGACGGCCGGGGCCGCCGCGCGGCCCCCCCCGCGCAACCCCCC